>JAAYNP010000105.1 GCA_012520795.1 Bacillota bacterium | reverse complement strand
TCAAGGGTGTATTTCGGCCAGCGGCAGCTGCCAAGTCGCACCATCCCTTGGCTCTCTGTGAACCCCTTACTGACTTACTTCTCCCGATCACAGCCTTTGGTATTATCTTTATCAAGAAATTGGTTAAAAAAATTATAAAGTATTCCATGGGCTTTGTCAACGGTTGTTTTCGCAGGATAGAAGAGGGATAGAAGGGCATGTGCCGAAACAAAAAGAGGAGCGGAAAACAGAACGCAAAGGAGTTTGACGGATGGTACGGTTTGATCCTTTATATAACCCATATCCTTCCCGGCGGATGACAGTGTATGCCAAAAACGGCATGGTGGCAACCTCACATCCTTTGGCCGCCCAGGCTGGGCTGGATATGCTCAAGAGGGGAGGCAATGCTGTCGACGCTGCAGTTGCCGCAGCTGCCTGCCTGACAGTGGTGGAGCCGACTGCAAACGGGATCGGCGGCGATGCCTTTGCCTTGGTCTGGAGCAAAGGCAGGCTTTACGGGTTGAATGCCAGCGGCCCGGCACCTCAAGCGCTCTCCATAGAAAAAGTGCTGCACAGCGGGGATAAATCCATGTCCCGATATGGATGGCTGCCGGTAACCGTACCGGGCGTCCCGGCCGCCTGGGCAGCTTTAGCACAGCGCTTCGGCAGGCTGCCTCTGACAGCCGCTCTCGAACCGGCAGTCAACTATGGGGAAAACGGCTGCCCGGTGTCGCCTGTTGCCGGTTACTATTGGCAAAAGGCCTGCTCGATTTACCGGGCAAACCTTAAAGGGGAAGAATTTGCCCATTGGTTTGCCACCTTTGCCCCCGAAGGGAGGCCTCCCGGGATCGGCGAGATTTGGCGCTCACCGGGGCACGCAGCATCTTTACGGTTGATTGCCGAAACCAACGCCGAAGCCTTCTACAGAGGGGAACTGGCTGAAGCGATTGACCGCTTTGCCCGCAAGACCGGAGGATTGATCACCAAAGCAGACCTGGCAGCTTTTGAACCGGAGTGGGTGGATCCAATCAGTGTCAATTACCGCGGCTATGATGTGTGGGAGCTTCCTCCCAACGGCCAGGGGCTGGTTGCCCTGCTGGCATTGAAAATTCTGGAGCAGTACCAGGACTTGGCCCAGGATGATCCTGAGACTTACCACCGCCAGATCGAAGCGGTTAAGCTTGCTTTTGCCGATGGGAGAACTTACATTACCGATCCGCGAGAAATGCAGGTTAAGGTGGAGGATTTATTGTCCGAAGCTTATGCAAGGAGGCGGCAGCGCCTGATTTCTGATACCGCCATGGAACCTGCCTGTGGAAAACCGCCGCAGGGCGGCACCGTCTATCTGGCTGTGGCGGATAATCAGGGCAATATGGTATCATATATTCAAAGCAACTATATGGGTTTCGGGTCAGGGATCGTAATCCCCGGCACCGGGATTGCCCTGCAGAACCGGGGCCATACTTTTTCATTGGATCCCAGCCATGCCAACTGCCTGAAACCGGGCAAGCGCACTTACCACACTATTATACCGGGGTTTTTAACCAAAGGCGGCCAACCGATTGGGCCCTTTGGTGTCATGGGCGGGTTTATGCAGCCTCAAGGCCATGTCCAGGTAATCGTCAATACCGTAGATTTTGAACTTAATCCCCAGGCGGCTTTGGACGCGCCCCGCTGGCAGTGGGTTGAGGGCAGAAAGGTGGAGGTGGAAAGTACGGTTCCCAATCATATCGCCCGGGCTTTGGACCAAAAAGGGCATCAAGTGAACATTGCCCTTACCTCAGGCGGCTTTGGCCGGGGCCAGATTATCTGGCGGATGCCTGATGGAGTGCTGGCCGGCGGAACAGAACCCCGCACCGATGGCACAATCGCATCGTTTTAATTGTATTTTAATCTTCCTCAAATTTGCCTTAAAGCTACCTCTGTTAGAATGCAGGTAAATTCACAAAGGAGGTATTGCTTGATGGAAAACAGACTGGAGCAAATTGAACGGCTGCGGGAGCGGGCCAGGGTTACTTATGAAGAGGCAAAACAGGCTTATGAAGCTGCGAACGGGGATCTTTTGGAAGCCCTGATCATTCTGGAGAAGCAGGGCAAGGTGCAGCCGCCTGAGGGCGATGGATTCTACAGCAGCGAACGGCCTGGGCTTGCGCAGGAACAGGAGCAGGCGAAGGCGGATGATGAAAGCTTCTCCAGTAAGCTGGAACGCTTCTGGCAGTTTTTGGCCGACCTGATAAACAAGGGGAACAACACTTACCTGGAGGTAAGCCGCAAGGATTCTACAATACTTAAAGCCCCCCTCACCATCATGGTTATAGTTACCCTGTGGGCTCCGTGGTTAATCTTGTTCCTGTTGATTTTTGGCCTGTTTCTCAAATTCCACTACCGGATCAGCGAAAACCCGCAGAACGGAGGCTGACAGCCGAAGTTTGGGCAGGGTGCTGTCAAGGCTGCACCCGGAGTTAGGAGAGGTGGTTTATGGCGGCACGGATACTTGTAATTGAGGACGAGGAGAAGTTTGCCCGGTTTATCGAAATGGAACTGACCCATGAAGGCTATGAGGTTGCCAAGGCCTTTGACGGCAGATCCGGGTTGGAGCTTGCGGAGTTGGGGCAGTTTGACTTGATTCTCCTGGATATCATGCTGCCGGGGTTAAACGGTATGGAGGTGCTGCGGCGTTTAAGGCGCAGCTCCTCTGTGCCGGTGATCATGCTCACGGCAAGGGACAGCGTCATCGACAAGGTATCAGGGCTGGACAGCGGCGCCGATGACTACATCACAAAGCCCTTCGCAATCGAAGAGCTGTTGGCCCGGATCCGTACCGCCCTGAGAAAATCCAATGCTGCCGTGGAAGCAAAAATCTTGACAGCCGGGAAACTCCGCCTTGATGTGGGACGGCGGCAGGTTGCCTATGAGGATACACCGGTTGAGCTCACCAAACGGGAATTTGATCTCTTGCAGTACCTCATGGAAAACAAGGGACTGGTCATGTCCAGGGAAATGCTGTTGGAACAGGTTTGGGGTTATGACTATGCAGGAGAAACCAATGTGGTGGATGTATATGTCAGGTTTTTGCGCATCAAGATTGATGAACGCTTTGGAGTAAGGCTGATAGCCACAGTGCGGGGAGTGGGGTATGTAATCCGTGATGAGTAGTCAAGGCGTCAAAGACAAGCAGAATACAGCTCCGGCAAGATCCGACTGGCGCAGCAGATTCCGCTTTTCCATCGCAGTCAGGCTGCACATGAAAATGTGGCTGTGGCTGTTCTCTTTTTTTATTTCCCTCAATATCCTGCTCCTGATTGCCAGTTTTGCCTGCCTTGTCTATTATGGGGAACAAAAGCTGGCGGATTTTGTACCTTACATCAGTGAGCTTGAGACTCTCGAGACAAATCAGCTGTTAGAGGTGTCCGGGGTTTCCATCGAAGAACTGCAGGCGGAGCCGTCAGGCTGGGTCCTGCCCAAAATCCTGCAGCGTTATGTTACACCGGGGACTGAGGCTTTTGCCCGCCGCCTGCAGGTTTTGTCCCCTCCGCTGCGATGGCCAAATCTGCAGAAAATGGCCCGGCAGCTTGTGTACCGGGTGGAATTTACCCAGAACGGCCGGAATCTCGTGCTTACCATCAATCTGGAACCGGTGGCGTTCCCCTGCATCATCCTGCTTTGGCTGGCACTTATAGTTCAAGTGATCACCTTGGTCAGCAGGTCTTTTTCCGGGATCAAGCCAATCCGGGAGACCCTGACACCGCTCACCGAATTGGCCCGGCAGGCCCAGAGCCTGAATGTGCAGCGGGGGCCTTTTACAGTAGAGGAAATGCGGCAGTTGGCGGGCAAGCTTGAGGGGATCAATGCCGCCCGGCTTGATACCCGCATTGATATTGAAACTACTCAGGACGAATTGAAAGGATTGGCCCGGGCCATCAATCACATGCTGGATCGGATTAACGAATCCTACCGCGCCCAGGCCCGGTTTGTATCCGATGCCTCCCATGAGCTGCGGACCCCGATCGCTGCGATTCAAGGCTATGCCAACCTGCTGGACCGGTGGGGCAAGTATGATGAAAAAGCCCTGCAGGAGTCCATCGATGCCATCAAAGAAGAAACCGCCAATATGAAAGACCTTGTGGAGCAGCTCCTCTTTTTGGCCCGGGGGGACAGCGACCGGATGCCGCTGCAGATTGAGTGCCTGGATCTTAAGGAGATTGCCGCCACCGTTTACAGGGAAACGGAAATGATCGACGGCGGCCATGACTTTACCATTGACGCCCAGTCAGCCTTTGTGGAGGCTGATGCGGGCTTGATTAAGCAGGCTTTGAGGATTCTGGTGGATAATGCCATCAAGTATACTCCCGTGGGGGGTAAGATCAAGATTATTGTCAATCAGGAGAATGGCAATGCCAAGATGATCGTCCAGGACAATGGTATCGGCATTCCGCCGGAGGCAGTGCCCCACGTGTTTGAGCGGTTTTTCCGGGCCGATGAATCCCGAGCCCGGGCCACAGGCGGCACAGGACTGGGATTGTCAATTGCCAGATGGATCGTTGAACGCCACGGAGGGCATATGGAAGTCTTGAGCCGCGAAGATGTGGGAACTAGATTCAGTATCGTTTTGCCTGCAAAAAGCTAAAGGCCGCAACGGCACGGTCTTGGAACACAGCGCAAGCGAACCGAGGTTGGCTTGTAGAGGGGGTAACCCTTGAAAGATGGGGAAGCCCCTAGTGTCCCGTGTGAAGGAGCGGGTAAGCGAGGCACAAGTGGAAACACAAGGCCAAGCGAAGCGCTGGGGGTGGTAGATGAGCCCGGAATAGATGGGGAGAGGGTGGAAATCGAAAAAGAAGGAAATTGCCATCCAAATCCTAGAGGAGCACCAAAACGCACACCTCGTAACCATGGGAAGAATGTGGAACAGCTAGTAATAGACCTGAATCGCTTCCCTCGGGACGTTATGGGATGGATTCGCAGAAGACTGCG
>JAAYNP010000104.1 GCA_012520795.1 Bacillota bacterium | reverse complement strand
GGCATGCAGGCCTTGAACCTAACCTTGGGCGGTTATCGATTTGATGCGGCAAAATACACAGGTGGTACCAGTGCCTTTGGCAACGGGCTGGTTCAAACAGTCCAGGCCCCGGGCATGCAGGATTTGTTTGCCTATGTGGGAGCATTTTCCAACGCCCCGACTTCCAGTGAAGGCAGGGTCTTAGGTTCAGGGATCGCCGCGTCCGGTTATCCAATGGAACTTGTGTACATTACCTGCGGTGATGCGGACGGGATTGCGATGTTCAGTTTTGGCAGTGCAACCGCTGGATTGTTGGATGCTGGGGGAGACAAGATCCTTGGCTACTACCAAGTGGTGATCAAGGGTGGACAGCATGATTTCAACGTCTGGAACAATGGAGCGTATAATTTCGTTCGGCTTTGTTTTGGTGAAGCTGGCCAGGAACCGAGACAAGTGACAATGACTCTTGATCGCTGGTAAAGCCGCTCCCCAAAGCCAATGGAAAGGAGAAGGATCAGTGCTGAGAGAGGTTAGAGTCGAGAATGGTGTGGTACGAGGTTTACCAGCAGCGGATCCGCGGATCACCAGTTTTAAGGGGATCCCATTTGCTGCGCCCCCTGTTGGTGAGAATCGCTGGCGGGCACCTCAGCCGGCAAAAGACTGGGATGGTGTGCTGGACGCGTACACCTGGGCCCCAATCGCCATGCAGGCGAGGCCGGGTGTGAATAAGGACGACATCTATGCAAGAGAGTGGCATGTGGATCCGGATATACCCATGAGTGAAGACTGTCTGTACCTCAATGTATGGACACCGGCAAAGAGCCCTGATGAAAAACTGCCGGTCTTTGTATGGTACTTTGGAGGGGGCCTTCAGGTTGGCTATCCATCGGAAATGGAATTTGACGGCGAACGGATCGCCCGCAGAGGTGTAGTAGTGGTGACAATCAACTATCGCCTTAATGTGTTCGGCTTTCTCTGCCATCCGGAAATCACTGAGGAAGCGCCTCATGCCCCAGCCAATTTTGGCAATCTTGACCAGCAGTTTGCCACACGCTGGGTGCAGCGGAATATCGCTGCTTTTGGCGGTGATCCGGGAAATATTACCATTGGCGGCCAGTCGGCCGGCGGTGGGAGTGTGTTAAGCCAGTTGACCTCCCCCCAGAATGAAGGATTGTGTCAAAAAGCGATCATTCAGAGTGGGATGTTCGCACCTGTATATCCCCATGTCCGCGGCCCCAGGCGGGGACAGCCGTTAGCTGCCGCAGAACAAGAGGGAGTCAAGTTCTTCGAATTCTTAGGCGTTTCCTCGTTGGCGGAAGCCCGCAAACTGGATGCGGAGTATATCATGGCCAAGGCTCTGGAACACAGGGGATTCTGGGGTACTGTAATTGATAACCAATTCTGTGTAGGCAACAGCTTCAAGCTCTTTTTGGAAAACAAGCGCCTCAATGTCCCGGTGATGTTGGGGCACACATCCTCCGAGTTTTTTGCCAGGCCCATGGTGGAATCCAAAGAACAACTTCAGGAGATGACGGTTGAAATGTTTGGCGATGATGCAGATCGCTTCCTGGAACTGGTTCAATTCGATACAGGCACAATCGATGAGATCAAGGGCCGGGCTGCTGTCAATGGTATTGAATATGCAATCCGCGTTGCAGGCAGGGTCAACGCCGATACCGGTGCAAACACACCCCTGTATTATTACAATTTTGATGCAGAAATCCCAGGCTGGGATAATCCAGGAACATTCCATTCAGTGGATCTGTGGTTCTTCTTTGAGACTCTGGCCAAGTGCTGGCGGCCTTTTGTCGGTAAGCACTATGATCTGGCACGGCAGATGTGCAGCTATTGGGCAAATTTCATAAAAAGCGGCGATCCCAACGGCAAAGACAGCACAGGAGCAGAGATGCCTCACTGGGCTCGCTATACTCCTGAGGAACCATACGCAATGGTGTTCAGAGACCAGCCGGAGTTTGTCAAAGAGAAACCCGGTGAATTAATGGAGTTCTTGGTGGAGCAGTACTTTAAGCGCACAAAGTAGCTGTGGGCCTACATGTTCGCTTGATGAGGTGAAACGGAGGTTCAACCGTGTCAAATCGAGGAAAAATTGTGTTTTTAACAACGCTTGCGGTTACATTGGTGCCAGGGCCCGGTAATGCGGCCCTGGCACAGGCACCGCCAATTACGGTTCAACAGCCGCCGTTGGTTTTGTGGTATGAGCGGCCGGCCACGGTCTGGGAGTCGGAAGCATTACCGCTTGGCAACGGGTTTATCGGTGCCATGGTGTTTGGCGGTGTGGAACGGGACCGGATTCAGATCAACGAAAAGACACTGTGGTCTGGCGGGCCCGGCGCCAATGCCGGCTATGATGGAGGCCACAGCCACAAGCGGCCTGATGAGCTTCGTGAACACCTGGCCGCGGCCAGGAGGCTTCTGCAGGAGAATATGAACTATTTTTCCAAGAATCTGGCGGCATATATCCATCCGCTTACGGGGCAAGTGGTATCAAGGGACTGTCCGGAAATGAGCCCTGAGTTTTGGTATCATATCAATTCCTTAAAGGGTGACAAGACCCACTACGGCTCCTACCAGTCTTTGGGAGACATTATTATCGAAGATTTGGTGTACAAGCCCTATGTGGTGATTACCTCCAATGCCAGGACTGCCGATCCCAACGAAGGGATCAGAAAGCTGATCGATGGCAGGGTTGACACCAAGTGGTATTCTTCGGCCGGCCTCAACTGGGGATATAACCATCCGTTCCCTATCTGGTTTCTTTTGGAGCACCGGGAACCGGTCACCATTGATTATTATCAGCTGACAAGCGCGAATGATGTGGAGAACCGCGATCCGAGAAGCTGGAAGCTCTACGGCTCCAACGATAACAGAGAATTCGTGCTGCTTGACAGCCAAACCAATGTTATGTATTCCAGAAGGCATGAAACGAAGACGTTCAGGCTGCCTCAACCAGTCAGCTACAAGTATTACAAACTTGAGATACTGGAAAACCGCAGCCGGAGGAATACGGACGGCTGTCAGATTGCCCTCTTTGAGTATGGATTGTCAGGTGAATCCCTTGTGCAGCGGCAGGATTACAGCGAATATGTGAGAAGCCTGGATCTGAACCAGGCTGTCGCCTGTACAGCATATGTTTTGGATGGTGTAAGTTACTTAAGAGAGTATTTCATCAACTATCCAAGCAATGTCATGGCTGTTATGCTCAGTGCGGATCAAGAGGGGAGGCTCTCAAAACGGATTTCAGTGGAATCTCCCCAGAGAAGGGCGGCTATATCGGTAGAGAATGATACCATCACCATGACAGGGCGCCCGGCTGATCATCATGAGCACGGTTTGCGGTTTGCCAAGCAGGTGAAAGTAATTGCCGACGGCGGCACCATGTATGCTGCCGATGATGGCATCATTGTTGAAAATGCCAACTCAATTCTCATTCTCATGGCTGCAGGGACCAACTATCAGCTGTGTATGGATGACAGTTTCGACTATTTTACAGACGAGGATCAGTTGGCTGCTGTACGTGAGCGCATTGAGGCTGCTGCTGCCAAAGGGTATGACAAACTTAGGGCAGAGCACATTGCCGACTACCGTTCCCTGTTTGATCGGATGAAGCTTAACTTCGCGGGTATTGAGATTCCCCGGCGGCCAACCGATCAGTTGTTGGCCGCATACGGCGGCCGGACAGCCCAACCGAATACCCCTGGCGAGGACTTGTATCTGGAACTGTTATACTACCAGTTCGGCAGATATCTTTTGATTTCCTCATCCAGGCCGGGCTCTCTGCCCGCCAATCTGCAGGGGATTTGGGCCGATGGTTTGAACCCTCCCTGGTTTGCGGATTACCATACTAATATCAATGTCCAGATGAACTACTGGTTGGCGGAACCCACCAACCTGAGTGAGTGTCATTTGCCTTTGGTTGATTTTATCAATAGTCTAGTTCCCAGAGGCAGGATCACAGCTCAGCGCTATTTTGTGACAGACACAGGTAAACCGGCGCGGGGTTGGACCACCTTCCATGAATGCAATATTTGGGGCAATACTGCGCCAGCAGTCTCAGAGGCCTTTTGGTTCCCGGTGGGTGGAGCCTGGTTGGCCCGCCATATCTGGGAGGCTTACCTCTTCAGCATGGACAAGGAATTTTTAGCTGACAATTTCAGCACCATTCTGGAAGCGGCTGTATTCTGGGTCGATGCCTTGGTAGAGGATGAACGGGATGGCACGTTAGTCAGCAGCCCATCCTGGTCGCCAGAGCACGGCCCCTATTCGTTAGGCTGTACTCAAGATCAGGCTATTATCTGGGATGTGTTCAATATTACGCTGAAAGCCAGTGCAGAACTGGGAATTTCCCTACCGGAGATCGATGAAATCCGGAGCGCACAGTCACGGCTGTCACCGCCGAAAATTGGGCTGGCCGGCCAGTTCCAGGAATGGAAGGATGAAATTACCATCGACATCACCGGCGATTGGGGACATCGCCATGTTAATCATCTGTACGGTTTACACCCCGGCGATCAGTTTATTGCGGGAAATGAAACCGATGACCGGTTTATTGAGGCGATGAAGGTGACTTTGAACACCCGCGGCGATGGGGGGACAGGGTGGAGTAAAGCGTGGAAGATCAACTTCTGGGCCCGGATCCGCGATGGCAACCGTGCCCACAAACTGCTTCAGGAGCAGCTTAAGGGTTCCACCCTCAGCAATTTGTTTGACACCCATCCGCCGTTTCAGATCGATGGTAACTTCGGGGCGACGGCAGGGATGGTGGAAATGCTGCTTCAAAGCCATGGAGAGGCTATTGAACTCTTGCCGGCCCTGCCGGATCGGTGGAGTTCTGGCTTTGCTAGCGGCCTAAAAGCCAGGGACAATGTGGAATTGGATCTTGAGTGGTCGGATTCACTGCTGCAGAAAGCAGTATTAAAGCCCCAGGTTGATAAAGACCTGCTGGTCAAGGCAGCCAATATAAGCCAAGCTTCAATCACTGATTCTCAAGGCAGGCTTGTTGAGGTAAAGATGATTGACGAGAATACGCTTCGGTTTTCAGCGGCGGCTGGTGAGGCATATACCATCACCTGTGCCGGACAATGACAAGGATGATTGAAGATGGACAGCAGAGGATGGATTTTGGTTTACACAAGGACTCCAGTTCCCCACAGCTACCCCAGGGATTTGGCGTCCAGTGTTCATTTTGCCTACAGCAGGGACGGCAAAAGCTTTACCGCTTTAAACCGCAACTACGGCATCTTGTTTGCGCTGGCAGCAGTTGATGCAAACAATGTGATTCATGCCAAAGGGTTAAAACACCCGCATATCTTTGCTGCTGCCCATGGGCAGTATGGGATTGTTGCCGTAAAAACGAACATCGACGGAAGCTGTGATCAGGAATCAAAAGGCAAAGCCGTGCTGTGGCTGTCTGGG
>JAAYNP010000127.1 GCA_012520795.1 Bacillota bacterium | reverse complement strand
TGAAGCGCATGAAAAATTCACAATAGTACAAGGGGCATAATCGGACAAAAGGCACCATAGTATGTTCATGAGGACGAACCTAAGTGGGGTGAACCGCATGGACTTTCTAGTAATTGTCGCTTATGTGGCCGGCGTGCTTATACTTTATGCCCTCGGTAAGATGCTGCTGATTCCCTTGCGAAGCATTTTTAACCTCATAGTCAATGCCGTAATCGGCGGCGGCGTGCTGCTCGTAATCAACTTTATCGGCAGCTTCTGGGGTTTCGTTGTGGGGGTAAATCCCATCACTGCATTAATAGTAGGGATGCTTGGGGTGCCGGGTGTAGCGCTGATCATAGCGCTGCGCTTGATTCTGTAAGTACATTGGTCAGTCACTCGGCACAATGCATGTTGGGCCGTTGTTCCTGGGCGAGTTGACAAAGGTGCTGACGCGGTAATGATTAAAGACTCGCTTTTCTTGATCTGGAAGTGAGTCCCGCAGCTGCGCAAAGGGAATGGGGCTCATCCACAGCTTTTCAGAGTCAGGTGTTAGAATCAGCGGCATGCGATGGTGTATCGACTGCAGAGAGGATGCCGCTTCTTGGGTAATTATTGTACAGCTGGGTTCCGGTTCGTTGTCCCAGAGACCGGCAAAGGCAAAGGGTTGTCCTTGTTCTACAGTAATATAGACTGGATATTTCACCGAACCTTCCTGTTTCCATTCAAAAAAGCCGTCGGCCAGAATGAGGCAGCGTTTAGCGTTGACAAGCCTGCGAAACGTGGGCTTTTCTGCAATTGTTTCAAGTCGCGCGTTTATCAGCGGAGGCCTGCTTTGCCCCGGTTTCTGCCAAGGCGGCACCAGGCCCCAGCGCATGTTTAAGGCGGTACGAGTCTCTTCATTTGATATCACAGTCAATACCTGCTGAGTTGGGGCGATGTTATAGCTGGGTGCGTAGTCAATCTTCAGTTCGTGGAGTGAAAAACGCTCCACAAGATCAAGAATGGGCGTATGCAGAGTGAATCGTCCACACATAGGAACACCTCCTGATGCTTGTAATTCCACGCTGGACGAGGATTCCCTTGAAAATAAAAATAATCGCGTTTGTCTGTTGACACGTGATATTGTTTCGTGTTAAGATACATCCTGTCGCCACTCAGAAGTCCGACAAAAACGGCTTCCAACCGGCTGAACCGGTGCAGAGTTGACGGCAGCAAGGCCGATCGGCCCTTCGGTTTAACTGTATTCGAAGCAAATAATCCAGTACAATGCATTTTCCGTTGAGTAAGAAACTGGAATTTGCAAAAACCGAAGACAAGGTTGACAAACCTAATTTGATTGTGCTATGATGATAAAGCCCCTCAAAAACGGGGGAACGCTGAGAACCTTGAAAACTGAACATTGATCTTGAGACAACGAAAGTCTTTCTCAACAAGGTAAAATTACCTTGTCTCAAGCTCTTGCAGTTTTGCTGCACAAAACTGCACCGGCTTGGAGATGAAGACATTCTGTGTTTGAAGAGAATAAGCCATAAGTTTGTGTAAGCCTGACTCAATTCATTGAATT
>JAAYNP010000128.1 GCA_012520795.1 Bacillota bacterium | reverse complement strand
GCCCAATTGGTCGCACTGATTTTTGTTTTGTTGCGAAAGCGTATCGGCAACAAACACGTTACTATCACGAGCAATTATTGCATCTGCACTTTCGGGGTTTCCTTTGCCCATTAGTTTAACTTCACATAAGTATTCTTTGCCATTGTTGAGCAAATAAAAATCAATTTCCCTATCTACTTTTTTCCCTTTGTCTTTTACAAAATAAGAAGCATTATAGTTGATTTCGGGAACTTGATACATTTTACATAAAGTTAGCATCAAATATTTTTCGGCACTTTTGCCTGCTGTACTCCATAAACCACCACGTAAAGCAGCACGTTTAACCGCCAAAGTGTTGATAACAACCAAACTTTCAGATACATTCAAATCAACAGAAACACCTTTCATTTTAATTGTCAACGTCAGGTCAATTTCATTTTCCATTTCGATGAGCGATTGAATATTTTGATATAAACTCTCAAAATGTTCGTTTGCTGCTTCTATAACGATTGTTTTTGTCGCTGTACCATACATATTGCTAATTGTCTTTTTATTAAGACCTGAATTTATAGCAATGTCATCAGAAGGCAATGCCTCGTCCATAAATGCTTTTTTATACCAATCAATTGTAATTTCTTTTGAATCTAACTTTGCATAAGCTATTTTCTTGAAAAAATTAACTGCAAATTGAAGGAATTCGGCATTGATCAAATTTACAATTTCGATACGATAGTCTTGCGATTTAATCACGCGAGTAATTATGTTTTTCACTATTTGCTCTGTCAATGTCATTTTGCTATTTCTTTAAATTGCTCTAAGGTTAAAAATCTTGTTGTTCTCTCTTTAAATATAGATTGGTATTTTTGTTTTGATTGCATATATTCAAAATATTTTGGTTCCTGCTCTGTTAGAAAAAATAGTCGTTCTAATGCTTTTGCTGTTCGTCCGACTGTTCCACTTCCTCCAAATGGGTCAAAAACTAGGTCTCCTTTGTATGAATAATATTGAATTACGCGTTTACAAAGTTCAACCGGAAAAATGGCTGAATGAACTTTGTCAAAACAAGGGTCAATTCTCCATACATTTGTTGTTTCATATCCATCTGCGACTTTACTGTCTTCTACTATTTTTGGATCATAACTTCGCATATTCCAATCTAATAGTTTTTCCGTTGATTTGCGATAAACCATTAAATATTCCGTAACCGAATTTGGTTTGTATCCCAATGGTTTACGGTGTTGCATAAATCCACCAATACGATTTTTTACGCTTGCCTCAGGTTTAAGCCAAATTATATCATCAATAAATTCCCAACCATTTTTCACTAAATAAGGATGCAAATCAAAAGGAATGCCATATCGTTTACTTGAATGAGAGCGACTGACACGAGGAATAATGATAGGTGAAGTGTTGACAATTAAAAAGCGTCCTTCTTTTGTTATTCTATGAGTTTCTTGGAAAACTTTATCTAAAAAATCTAAATATGCTTGATAACTTGGATAAATGGAATAATCACGAGCATTATAATATGGAGGTGATGTAAATGTTAAATGAACACTCTCGT
>JAAYNP010000103.1 GCA_012520795.1 Bacillota bacterium | reverse complement strand
TGGGAGAGCAGCTCACTGCCAAGAACCTTAATGCTCCTCGGTAGCTCAATGGCAGAGCATTCGGCTGTTAACCGAAGGGTTGCTGGTTCGAGTCCAGCCCGGGGAGCCATTTTTATGCATATTTTGGAGCAAAAAAACCTAGAACCAGGCTGGTTTTGGCAGCCGCCTGGATTCTAGGTTTTCCTTTGCTTTATTGGTGCAGCCTTTACTTGGACCTGATCAGCTTGTCTAGGATGTTAAGGAACAGGTTGAGCAGTATGCCAAAAATCGCCGCACCTGCGATTGCCGGGACATTAATGCCGAAGAAAGGAATGCCTTCTGCAAAGAACGGAGAGAAATGGCCGCCAAGGCCGATAATCAAGATGGTTGCGATCACAGCAATGTCCTTGGCACTGAACATGTCCACTTTCCTGTCGATCATAATCGCCACTCCCTGGACAGCAATTGCTCCGAACAAGTAGATTTCCAGTCCGCCGATTACGGGAAGCGGCAGCGAATAAATGGCATTAATCAGCGGCGTGAAGCAGGAAATCACCATGGCCAGGATCGCGGCGGCGATCAACACAGGAACGGAGAACACCTTGGTGATTGCCATGGCACTGATATTTTCACCATAGTTTGTTCCGGCAGGCCCGCCGATCATACCGGCAACAATGTCGCCAATCCCGTCACCAATCAGGTTCAAACCAAGTTTATCAGCCAGCGGGTAGCGCTTGGCTCCTTTCTTCTTGGCCAAATCGTTCACATACACATCCAGTTGGAAAATGTGGGCTGTCGATTCTGGAATTGTGGCGATGGCAATGGGCATTATGGCCAACGCCGCTTTCAAGCTTGGTTTGGGCAAAGTGAATATAGGCAGTGCGAAAATCCCTGTATTGGCAGCTTCCGGCAGCGACCTGAACAAATCAACTCCAGTTGCCGCCCTGATAATGAATGCGACAATGCATCCAACGAGGGGGCCGAGCAGAAGTGGGATCTGCCGCCAGAAACCTTTCAAGTAAATGGAGAAGATAATTGTCGAGATTAACGTGGACAGGGAAATGATCCATGCCATGCTGGATTCCAGCTGGAGGAAATCCGAATCGTGAATCAAAGCTGCATCCTGCATGGCCACTGCAGCAAGGGAAAGCCCGATAACAATCGCAATTGGCCCGGTGATTGATGCCGGCAGTATTTTTTCGATGGTTTCGCGTCCGAAGAAGTTGACGATGATACCAGCTGCGATCGAGACAAAACCAGACATAACGATACCAAACTGGGCAACAGCGATTTTTTCGTTAAGCGAAGATCCGCTTAGTGCTTCCGAGGCCATTAAAGCACTGATGGCTGCAATGTATGAAAAGCTGGATCCATAGTAGAGCGGGATTTGCCCTTTGGTTACCAATATAAAACAAAGAGTGGCAAGACCACTGGCAAAAATTGTTGTTGAGATATGAAAACCAGTGATTAGTGCCACTGCCACTGTTGCCGGGAACATGACAATTACCTGTTGAACAGCATAAAGGATTAGTTTCCAAATTGATGGCTTCTCATCAGGTAGATAGCCGATGATTTGATTTTTGTCTGCCATGGGAAAACCTCCAGTTTTTGGTTTGGCGGTACCTGCCGTACATCATCGTTTCGGTGCCCGGACTGCTTCCTCACCTCCACCTTGGCGCAAAAAAAGGCCTTGTCTCCAGAGCGCGGACAAGGCCTTATTACTGCTTTCCCGATAGTCATGGTTAGGCTAGGTTGTGGTGACTTAACATCTTGTCGGCATCTCTGTACCGCTTTTAAAGATATTACACTACTCCCATTCTAACACATATTCTATGGCTGTCAAGCAAAAGCTCGTACTTTCTATGATCTTTTGTTCGGTACCGCTACGCACCTAACCTGGCACGGACAATGAAATTCAGGATAAACAGAATTGTGGACACCCACAGCACTGGGTGAACTTCCTTTGTTTCCTTCCTGAAGATCTTGACAATGCAGTAGAAGATGAATCCTGCCGCGATTCCATCGGAAATGCTGTAGCACAGTGCCATAAAGACTCCGGCAAAGAACGCTGGAACTGCAACATCGAAGTCATCCCAGACAATTTCTTTGAAAGCGGACATCATCAAGATACCGACAATGATCAGGGCAGGTGCGGTAGCCACTGACGGAACAGCGCTGACGAAAGTGGCCAAGAAAGCACTTAGGGCAAACAGGATTGCCACTACTACCGAGGTCAGCCCTGTACGCCCGCCGACAGCGATACCCGCAGCGCTTTCCACATAAGTGGTTGTATTGGATGTACCGAAGATTGCACCGATGGAAGTAGCGGTTGCATCGGCGAAGAGAGCTTTGTCCATTTTCGACTTAAAGCCGGCACTGGACTCCAATGCTTTCATATCTTCATCAGTGAAAATACCTGTTTTGCGGCCGGTTCCAATGAAGGTCCCGATTGTGTCGAATGTATCGGCAAGGCTAAATGCGAAAATTGTCATAAGAACTGTGGGTAGCCTGCCTGGATCGCTGAACAATGATCTCAAACCGGGGTTGCCGAAGATTGCTCCAAAGGTTTCCGGAAGCTGTTTTACAGCTTCGCTGAAGCTGATCACATCGCCCAATGCGACTTGGTCAAATGGAATTGCCAGAAGTGTGGTGGCGATAATCCCGATTAAGATCGCTCCCCTGACTTTGCGGACCATTAGGATAACGGTCAAGATCAATCCGAAAAGAGCCAGCAGTACTGGAGTAGAATTCAGGCCGACAAGGGCCGGGACAGCCGCAGCCGAACCTCCTACAGCAGTGAAGGTTGAGCCCACTGTTTCCACTGCTTGTTCTGCAAGAGGTAGCAGACCAGCAGCGGTGGGTACCTGTTCAAGGACTGGAGTGAGTACATTCGGATCGCCAAACAAGTTGAAGGTGCCTGGATCAAATGT
The DNA here is from genome assembly GCA_012520795.1 of Bacillota bacterium. Classification (GTDB taxonomy): domain Bacteria; phylum Bacillota; class Limnochordia; order Darwinibacteriales; family DTU012; genus DTU012. The sequence goes on along the minus strand of JAAYNP010000103.1, from coordinate 35,167 downwards.
GAATTTGAGCAGCCCGGCGTTCTTGATGCCGATATAAGCGATGAAGATACCGATTCCACCGCCAATTGCGTTCTGCAGACTTTCCGGGATTGCTTTGATGATCAGTTTGCGAATCTTGGTTACAGTAATCAGGATGTTAATTAAGCCGCAAATGAAAACCATGGCCAGTGCTTCTTGCCATTCAAACCCCAAGGCCTTTACTACGGTAAATACAAAGAATGCGTTCAGGCCCATACCCGGAGCTTGAGCATAGGGCACATTGGCAAACAAGCCCATAATCAATGTACCGGCTATCGCTGCGATGATTGTTGCCAGGAAGACTGCGCCCCAAGGCATGTCGGCCAGTGAAAGGATGCTTGGATTAACCACAATGATGTACGCCATTGTGAAGAACGTGGTTAACCCGGCGAGCACTTCGGTACGGACATTAGTACCATTTTCCTTCAGTTTGAAAAAGTTCTCCATATCGACTCCTCCGTTTTTTTTTTGCTTAGTTTATCCTAGAGATCAGCGGATCTCCTAAGCAATAAATAAAGCACTTGCAAAAGGAAATGGCAGCTGACGAGTGCATCATCGGCTGCCTTAACGATCTGGAGGAAAGAGTGGGTTAATGCACAGTCAATGAACACTCATAGCGTAGGCAATATAGGTTGCCACGTAGAAACTCCCGCATTGCGAGCTTATATGAGCGTGTGCATGTTAAAACTCATCATTACAACAATAAACTAACACATAATCCTAACAAAGTAAAGGATTTTTTACACAATCTTATGCCTATTGGCGTAAATTGCAGCCTGAGTCCGGTCTTCACATTGCAATTTCGACAAAATGTTAGATACATGAGTCTTTACAGTCTTAATGCCGATGAACAATGCGTCGGCAATTTCCTGGTTGCTTTTTCCCTGGCCGATCAGTTTGAGCACTTCCAATTCACGTTCCGTGAGCGAATCATGGAGTTTGGGCTCTTGCCGGCGCATAGACCTGAGCATCTTGGCGGCAACGGTTGGTTCGATAACCGACTGATCCTCTAGGGCACAGCGGATTGCCCTGGCAATCTCTTCAGCCTTGGCTGTCTTAAGCAAATAACTAATGGCGCCGGCTTCAAGGGCAGGCATTATTTGGGTTTCATCGATGAAGCTGGTAAGGACAATAATCTTAATCTGCGGTTTAAGCGCCAGGATTTGCCTCGTGGCTTCGACACCGTCCACTGGATCCATCACCAAGTCCATGAGGATTACATCAGGTGTGGCACTGCGGCAGAATTCGATGGCAGCCTGCCCGTTTTCCGCTTCGCCAATCACGGATATATCTGATTCAGTTTCCAGATAAGCGCTTAACCCAAGCCGGACCATTTCATGGTCGTCCACAATCAGGACCTTAATGGTGTCTTGGACCATGCTTACACCTACTTTCTGACAGGAATTCTCACTTCAAGCCTGGTGCCTTTGCCGGGAACTGAAATCCACTCTGCTGTGCCGCCCAGCTCATTGACCCTTTCCCTAATTGTGCGGATACCAAACGATGTTTGGGAAATGTCTTCTTCCGAGAAGCCGATCCCATTATCCTCGATGGCAAGGCGGACCCGGCTGTTGTTTTCAAAGCTCTCCAGGCGGATTTCCACCTGTGAGGCGTGCGAGTGGCGCAGTACATTGGCCAGGCCTTCTTGAAAAATACGGTACAAGTGGTTTTCCACATGGGCCGGCAGGCTTAGGTCGGCCAGCGTCAAATGGCACTTAATTGGCATTTTCGCCATAAGCTCATCGGCCAGCGAGCGGATCGCCTCAACCAAAGGCTGGTTTTCCAGCGTTTGCGGCCGCAGCTGCAGCAGCAAAGCCCGCATTTCGCCCTGGGCTTTATTGGCTGATTGCTCAATCTGGCGCAGCAGCATTGACGCCCGCTGGGGATCTTGGTCAAAGATTTTCGCTGCAGTGGCACTGGTCAGGGCAATGGAAAACAATTGTTGGCTGACGGCATCATGGAGCTCTTGGGCCAGCCTTTGCCTTTCTTCGATGATGGCGACGGACTTGGCCTGTTGAATTAGCTGTTCATTTTCCTGGGCTAGTTTCTGCAAAGATGAGACTTGAGCATCGATGCGATCGGCCATTTCGTTGAATGCAAGGGCAATATCGCCTAGATCCCGATCTTCCGTGAACGGCAGGCGAAAGCTGAGATCGCCGTAGGCCAAGGTTTTTACCCCGGCAGTGATGTCCTGGAGTTTGCTGTGCAGGCTTTTCGAAAACTCGTAGCCAAAGATCACAGCCAGGATAAAGGTGCCTGCCGCAGCAGCCAGGGCAAATGCAAAAAATTCGGCGGCAGCCACTTCAATCTCTTGTGCCTGCAAAACAGCCCACATCAGGACAAAATGACCAGCGGCAAGCAGCAAATTGCTGATTACGTAATACCCGATCCATTTCCAACGGAAGTTATGCATTACAGTCGCCCCTTTTTTAAATCCGCCGCACTGTAACACTGCCAATCCTGTATGACACAGTCAGGTTCAGCTTGCGTTCTGCCCCGTCATAATCTGCGGTTTTCACTTCGGCTGCTGCTCCGAGACCTTCTTCTGACCTGTCCGGGATGTCCACCTCGCCGATGCCCACTCTGCACTTGGCATGCAGCGGCAGATCAATTGGAAGATAGATGACGAGATCTCCGATTGAACCGCTGATGTCAAAAAAGATTTCTTTATTTGGAATCACAGCTTTGGTCAGATCCAATTTGATATCACCGATAAACTGGTTCAGATACAAATCATCCACATACCAGGCTGTCCCGCCCCGGGAAAAACTGCTGACTATGAAAGTGTTGTAAGACTTGCGTTCGCCCTTTCTCTTGAGGAGAATCTCCAGGCCCAGGGCGATTAACAGCACGGGCCAAACTATACCCCAAGTGATTGCGAACCAGGTAATCCCCAGCCGCGGCACCAGGAGGTGGAGCCCAATCAAGATCAATGCGGATCCATAGATTAGGGATGCAGTTTTATAAGCCCTAAACCTTGAACGCAAAATATCCCAAATAATGACGCGCAGTCCCCACAATACGAGCAGAGCCGGCCAATACCGGACAAAAGCTTGCCATGGGGTGATCGGAATAATATCCAGGTTTGCCAGCAGGTAACCGATTCCAATCAAGATAATCAAGATGGGGACACCGGTGTTCCACGATATCCGCATAGCTGTTCAGCTCCTTTACACATACGTACGTTCACGATCAGGACTGCAGTTTCCTTCTGGCTTTAGTGTACACCTGCGGGCAGCAGCTGATAACAGGCTGGGGAATGGGTTTTTCTCAGTCTTGGGATTGATTTGGCAAAGACACTGGGGTTATAAGGTAATTGGACACAAAGCAGGATATGGGGCATTTTTCGAGAAAGATTATTTAACGCGGACCAACACAGATGCCAATCAACCGGAGTATCCTGTAGTGGGGTGAGGCTATGGCCTGTAATCTGTGCGGAAAAGCATGTACCAAAGGCGGGTTGGAGATCAAAGGAGCCTGCATCTGCCGTGAGTGTGAGTCTGCAATTGTTTCTCTTCAGGTTTCCGATCCGGGTTATCCGTTGTGGATCGAGCGGGTTAAAAGGCTTTGGGAGTTCATATTACCCGTGCAAACTCTACTACCGGAGAAACCGATCAAATAGTTTAAGAGGGTTAAAGATGAAGCAGGGAACATTTATCACCTTTGAAGGCATTGATGGAGTGGGCAAATCCACCCAGCTGGACTTGGTGTATCAGAAATGCCTTCAGTTGGGGCACCCGGTTGTGAAAACAAGAGAACCGGGAGGCACTGAACTGGGGCGGGGCATCCGCCGGCTTTTGTTGAACCCCGGGCTCAAAAACCTCGGCGCCCAAGCAGAGCTGCTGCTCTACGCAGCTGATCGAGCCCAGCATGTGGCTGAAGTTATCGTTCCTGCCCTCAAGGCGGGTAAAGTGGTGTTGTGTGATCGCTACCTTGATTCAACTGTGGCTTATCAAGGCTATGGGCTGGGCCGTGATCCGGTGTTGGTGCGGCAGATCAACGAACTGGCAGTGGAAGGGGTTCTGCCCCAGCTTACTTTATGCCTGGACGAAGAGCTGGAACGGGCCCTTAAACGGACGAAAGGTGATCGGATTGAACAGCGCGATCTGGAATACTACCACAGAGTGAGAAACGGTTATCACCAGATAGCCCGGGCGGAACCGGAGCGCTTTTTCCTGATCGATGCATCAGGTACAATTGATCAGGTCTTTGAGAAAATCTGGTCCGTTATTGCAGAGAGGGGGATTCTGTGAAGCTGGCGATTGTCATCATTGAGGATACACAGGTGGCAGAAGCGCTAAACAAACTGACTGCCAATGGTTTTAGTGCCACTAAACTTGCCAGTACCGGTGGATTCCTTAAGACCGGCAACACCACACTCATTATTGGAACAGATGATCAAAGAGTTGGCCAATTGTTGGAACTGCTGACCAGGGCAACCGTGTTTGTACTTGATGTGGAGCGTTTTGAGCGGATTTAATGGGGTGGACAACCATGGAGGTAACCCATGAAAATTGGTGAAAAAAGAACCCGCAATCGGTTCGTCAAGGGAGAAAAAAAGCCAAACAGGCAGCAGGTGGAAATGATCCACAGCCCGTTCTATACCACACTCCAAGAAAAGACAGCGGCATCGATCGATCTTGACGCTGCCCTGGAAACCATTGATCTGTTGGGCAAAAAACTCCGAGGTCAGCCGACTTTGGCAAATCTGAAGAGCTATAAGGCAGCAGTGCGTTCATTTTTGAAGCAGGTGCTCAATGCCACCTATGAGGTTTCTGAACGGCGGTTTATCGATCGAGTCGGCCGCAGAAGGTTGTTTATTATTGTGGACAGGATCGATGAGCAGCTGGAACAGCTGACTCAGATGGTTATTGACAAGCAGGACACAACTCTGGATTTGGCGTCCAAATTGGATGAGATCCGCGGTCTGCTGCTGGACATTATTCTCTAGAGCGGGTGAAAACGGTGCATTTAGGGGAAATCATAGAGCAGGAAGTAGCTGTCCGGACCCTCCAACGTGCTGTTGCCTCTGACTCAATAGCCCACGCCTATCTTTTTTTCGGCGATCATGGTGTCGGCAAGAAAACAACGGCTTTAGGTTTTGCCCACCAGATCCTGTGTGAGGCCAAGGCGGGATGCGGCAGCTGCCCCCAGTGCCTCAAACTCAGCCGGGACAATCACCCTGGGCTGCGGGCGCTGGATCCGCAAGACGGCACAATCAGGATTGAACAGATCCGCAGTGTCCACCAACAAGTGCAGTATGCCCAGGAACACTATTTGATCTGGATCATCAACGAAGCTCACCGGATGACTCCGCAGGCGGCCAACAGTTTTCTCAAACTGTTGGAAGAACCGCCCGGCTCCGTCGTGTTCATCTTGATTACCGATCATGTGGAACAGATTTTGCCAACGATTCGATCCCGCTGCCAGGCGATCAGTTTTACCCGCCTCAGTGATGCTGCCGTGGCCAAAGCACTTAAGGCAAGAGCTGCCGGCGATGGCGGGGAAGATGCCGGTAAAAAAATTGAACTTGTCACGAAGATGGCGCAAGGATCAATAGGCCGGGCAATGGACCTATGGGAAAGCCCCTTGCTTGATCGCCGCAAATTCGTATTGGAGCAGCTGATCAATCTTCCGGGCATGAGCTTGTATGAAGTTTTGGGGTTAAGCCATCGCTGGGAGGAAGAACGGCAGCTTGTGGCTTTAGATTTAACGATCATGCTCCATTGGTACCGTGATTTATGGTGTTTGCAGGCGGGGCTTGAGCATCAAGTGTTGAACCTTGACTATTTACATGAATTGTCTGTGAGTTGTAAAAGATATCACCGGTCATCATTGGAACAGATTTCGAAGGCGATCATTGGCCTCCACGGTCAGCTGGACCGGAATGTGCGGATAAGATTCATGATGGGAAACCTATTACTTCAGATCAGAAAAGGAGTACTTGCATAAATGGTAAAAGTTGTTGGCGTTAGATTCAAGAAAGCAGGAAAAGTTTATTATTTTGATCCAGGAGATCTCGAGATAGAGGTTGGGCACCGGGCCATAGTCGAAACCGCCCGGGGCACTGAATATGGAGACGTGGTGGTGGGAATCAAAGAGGTGAACGAAGATGATGTGGTCCAGCCTCTGAAACAGGTGATACGTATTGCCACCGAAGATGACCATGAGCACATGGAGGAAAACCGGGTCAAAGCCGCCAAGGCTTTTGACATTGCCCTGGAAAAGATTGAGAGGCATGGGCTGCCCATGAAATTGATTGATTCGGAATATACCTTTGACGATTCCAAACTGATTTTCTACTTCACCGCCGACGGCCGAGTGGATTTCCGGGAATTGGTGAAAGATCTAGCCAGCGTATTCAAAACCAGGATTGAACTCAGGCAAATCGGTGTCAGGGATGAAGCGAAGGTTATCGGGGGCATAGGGCCTTGTGGTCGCACTCTATGCTGTGCAAGTTTCCTTGGGGATTTCGAACCGGTTTCAATCAGAATGGCAAAAGAACAGAATCTGTCTTTGAACCCCACCAAGATTTCCGGAATTTGCGGGCGCCTGATGTGCTGTTTGAAATATGAAGCCGATGTCTACAAAGAAGCCAAGGACGAGCTTCCGTACAAAGGTTCAATTGTGTTGAGCGCTTATGGGGAATTAGACTTGGCTGAATTGGATAACCTTGAAGATCAGGAAGATGCGGAGAGCGCCCTGGATCTCGCCCTCCTCGACGGCGAACAGATTGATGAACCTGCAGAGCCGGAAGAACCTGTTAGCAACGGAGGTCCTGCCCAAAGCGGCGAAAGCCCTATTCCGGAGCAAAAGACAGCCCAGAATCGTGACCGGTCTGTCCAGGAACGCCAGGCGAGTGATCAAGAGGGTAAAAAGCCAGTTAAAAAGGGTGGAAAATCAGGCCGTAAGCGCAAAGAGGGCCGGCCGAAGCGGAAAAAGCCCGGCCAGAAGAAGAAGAGGAAGGGGCCCAAGAGCCAACACTGAGCATCCGATCCGTTTGGCGGATTGTCTGGAGGATTCAATTATCCAATGCTGTATATCTGTGCCACACCTATCGGCAATTTGGAAGATATCACACTGCGGGTGCTGCGTGCCTTGAAAGAGGCGGATTTGATTGTTGCGGAGGATACCAGGCGGACCAGGAAACTGTTAAGCCACTATCAGATTTCCAAGCCCCTGACTTCTCTGCATAAGTTCAATGAACGGGAAAAATCCGGGCAGATCATTGCACTGCTCAAGGCTGGCAAAAATATCGCCTTTGTTTCGGATGCAGGCATGCCCGGTATTTCTGATCCGGGAGCAGAGTTGATCGCCGAGGTCATCGCCGCAGGCCTGCCTTTTACCGTATTGCCCGGCGCGAATGCTGCCATTACTGCTGTGGTTCAAAGTGGGCTGTTGACCGGGCCCTTTTATTTTCACGGCTTTTTGCCCCGGAAACAATCGCAGATCGCCAAACTCCTGGCCGATCTGGCCAGTCTGGGCTGCCCTTTGATCTTTTATGAAGCCCCTCAACGTTTGGCCGGGACATTGACTGCTCTCAAAGAGCATTTGGGTGACCGCCAGTGTTCAGTTTCCCGTGAGCTGACCAAACAGTTTGAAGAAACGCGGCGGGGAAAGCTGTCAGAGCTCATTGATTATTACACTGCCAATCAACCCCGGGGCGAATTTGTGATCGTGGTGGCAGGCTCCGATCCGGGGGCAGCGCCGGATCAAGCCGGCGAAGGACAGATCAGAGACTGTCTGCATCAATTTTTTGAACAGGGATTGTCAAAAAGAGAAGCAGCCAAAGCCACAGCCCAACTGCTTGGGGTGGGCAGGAATGAAGCCTACAGAATCGCACTGAAGCTTGACCAGCAGGATTAGACAGACGGCGGCCGGATCTTGATCAGGTTTCGCAGCGTATCACCGCGCAAGCCCCAGCGTGTGGATTCAAGAGTAAGTACATCATGGGGCTGCACATTGCCCAGGTTGACATTGGGCCCGATTTTGGTCAGCAGGTAATTGTGCTGGCTGGTCTGGGGAGCCTCAATAATGATTCTGCTCATGTCCGCGATGCCGTTGATCAGAACACTCAGAAGTTCACCGCGGACTTTCCCGTCTTCATCGTAAATCCCCACTCCTTTGCCTGAATCACGCCCTTCAATGATTACCTTTTCAGCACCATTGGCCAAATCGGCTTCGATTTGAACTATGGCTGCGTGAGGATCCAGGTGGATCGAACGGTCCTTCTTGCCGATTTCGGACAGCACGCCGAACCCCTGGTCCAGCGACTGCTTGATGTACCTTTCCCGCAATTGCGGCGTTAGATCGATCGTGCCCTCCGACACTTCCACATAGGTAAAACCAAGTTCGGCGGCGCGTTGATAAAACTGCGGCAGTCTTCCCTGGTAGGCGGCAATCTCAAACAGCGTTCCTCCCGGGTAAATATGAATTCCGTAGGACTTCACAAGTTCGATCTTTTCTGCAAGCAGGTTGACAGGATAGAGAGCAGGGCTGCCAAAGGCAATTTTGATAAAGTCAATATAATCAGCAGCCAGTTCCAGCAAATCCTTGGCGGCCCTGATTCCCAGCCCCTTGTCAATCACCATTGTGACACCGTTTGTCCGGGGCTTTTTCACCCGGTTCTTCTCCGGCATGCTTACAACCGAGTCCCAAGCCAATGTACGAGCGCTCATGCACACTTGCTCCCCTCATTTCAAATCATACTGTTATCCTATTCCGGTTTCGGGGGAGTTGTGATAAACAGCACTGCGGCTAGGGCGGCCACAGCGGAGATTGCCGCCGCTCCGATGAACATAGCCCACTTTCCGTAGCTGACGGCCAGCCCGAAAGTGGGCGGTCCGATAGCAACTCCGAAAAAGCGGACTGTGCCGTACAGACTGGTGACGATCCCCCGTTGATCTGATTTGGTGGCTCCGGTGATGATTGAATTGACGGGAGGCAGGACACTGCCGATAAAAACACCCAACAGCATCAGAATCAGCATAAAAAGATAGATGTTGGTAAAAAGCGGAGTCAAAACCAGGACAACGGTAGCCCCAACCGTTCCAAAGATTACCGCCGCTTTTGACCACTGGGGCTGTTTTGACAGCCACATGCCGCTCAAGTACGAAGTCAGGGCCATGGCCGTCACGGGGATCGCCAAAAAGAAGCCTTTTTTGATGGCGAAGATCTTGTATTCGCTTTCCAGAAAATCCGACACCCAGCTCATGACACCAAACAGCGTAAACAACACCACCATGCCGCTGAGATAACTGGCCAGCAGGGTTTTGCCCTTTTGGCAAAACACGTCACAAAGCTTCTGCCCGTATTTTTTCAAGCTCTCGGTCGCTTTTTCATGTTTGGGCTCTTTCACCAAAAACCAGACACCTAGGGCAATCGGGTAGGTAACGATGCTGTACAGGAAAAAAGGGGCATACCAGCTGAGCATAGCCACCAGGGCGCCGAGGATGGGGCTGATCACTTTCCCCAGGCCGTTGGAGGCTTCCAGCATGCCCAGCGCCTTGGTGCGTTCCTTGCTTTGGAAGATATCCCCTGTCAAGGCCATCGCCAGCTGATAAGTCCCGCCGGCGCCCATCCCCTGCAGAATTCTACCGGCCAATACGACAGGAAAAGGGCGATCCATAAGCAGGGCGGCAAAACCGGAAACCAAACCGCCGAAACCGTACAAAAACAACGCCGGCACAATAATCACTTTGCGCCCAAACCGATCCGACAGATAACCGGCAAACGGGATCAGGATCCCTGCCGGCAAGGAAAAGAATGTGATAATGAGGCCTACTTGAAACTGGGTGAGATTCATGGCCTGCTTCATCTGGGGAAAGACCGGAATCAGCATGGAATTCCCCAGCACCATTACAAACGGTACGCCGCAGAGCACGGCAAACTGCCATGCAGTAGTTTTTTTCATCTGGCCAGCCTCCTATTCGCTCTTTAATAGTATGGAAACTGGCTGTCGAAGATAATCTGTCAAGTAAAAGCGAAAATGTCCCAAAAAACCCAAATTATTAGCCCCACGATCGAGGTATAATTATGGCCAGAATTAGGTTAATTTTTTCAGCCGATGGTTGTGCTTCGAATACAGACTTGCTATGGTTATGGAAACAGGCTGTCGAAGAAAATCTTGACAAACAATGCCATTATGCTATACTAATTGCTAAGATGTTTCCCCGGAAACAGCATACAGTCAAAGGCAACGAAAGAGAAGAGTAGGTTATCGATGTTTCTCACAGCGAGCTAGGGTTGGTGAAAGCTAGCAGAAGCAGATAACTGAATATGGCTCTGGAGCCGTCGGCTGAACTTCAGTAGGCCTGCACCGGGAGGTGCCCGTTACAGCATCAAGGTATAAACGAAACTGGCGAAATCAGCTGCCGGTTTTGGAGTACCTGTCAAGGTCGCTGCTGTGAGGCAGTGATGAAATTGGGTGGTACCACGAGTCTCTCGTCCCAAGTGGGATAAGAGATTTTTTTATTGCAATAATACCTGTATAGGGGGCAGATTGGCATGCAAAAACCAAAATTTTATGTTACCACACCCATCTATTATCCCAGTGACAAACTGCACATTGGCCATGCCTACACCACTGTGGTGGCAGATGCGCTGGCCCGGTGGCACAAGTTTCTTGGCAAAGAAGTCCGCTTCTTGACCGGATCCGATGAGCATGGGCAGAAAATCCAGCGGATTGCTGAAGAACGGGGGGTGAGCCCTCAGGAGTATGTGGACCGGATTGTGGCCACGTTCAAGGATTTGTGGCGGCGGCTCAACATCGAGTATGACGATTTTGTCCGCACGACCGAGCCCCGGCATGAACGGGCGGTGCAGGAAGTGTTCCGCCGCATCTATGAAAAGGGGGACATTTACAAAAGCACCTACAAAGGCTGGTACTGCACTCCATGCGAAACCTTCTGGCTGGAAAGCAAGCTGGTGGACAGTAACTGCCCTGACTGCGGGCGCCCGGTGGAACTGGTGGAAGAGGAAAGCTATTTCTTCAAGCTCAGCAAATACGCAGATCGGCTGCTGAAACATATTGAGGATCACCCGGAATTCATCCAGCCTGAGTCCCGCCGCAATGAAATGGTAAGCTTTATTAAAAGCGGCCTTGACGACTTATGCGTGTCCCGGACGACTTTTGATTGGGGAATACCGGTCCCGATTGCGGAAGGCCACGTGATTTACGTATGGTTCGACGCTCTGACCAATTATCTCACTGGAGTCGGTTTCCCGGACAATCAGGAGTCGCTCGCCAAATGGTGGCCGGCGGATGTGCATTTGATGGCCAAGGAAATTCTACGCTTTCACGCAGTCATTTGGCCGATTATCCTCATGGCGCTGGATCTGCCTCTGCCGAAGATCATCTTCGGCCATGGGTGGCTCTTGTTCGACAGCGACAAGATGTCCAAATCCAAAGGGAACGTGGTCGATCCCATTGCCTTGATTGAAGAGTTCGGCGTCGATCCAATCCGCTATTTCCTGTTAAGAGAGATTTCCTTCGGCCAGGACGGCAATTTCAACCGCCAGGCACTCATTGAAAGGACCAATGCCGATCTCGCCAATGACTTGGGTAATCTGCTCAACCGGAGCCTCGCCATGCTGGAGAAGTATCATGGCGGTATAATTCCTGCGCCGATTCAGCCGGAACAAGTCGATCACAACCTGGTGATGTTTGCCGAGGATACCGTGGGCAAATTCAGAGAGTTGATTGACAAGTTGGCCATCAATGATGCCCTGGCTGCTTTGTGGCAACTGGTCCGCAGGGGCAACAAGTATATTGATGAAACAGCTCCTTGGGCATTGGCCAAAGATCCGGAACAGAAGGGCCGCCTGGATACAGTTATGTATAATGTCTTTGAACTGCTGAGAATCCTGGCTCTGCTGCTCAAAGCTTTCATTCCGGAAACCAGCGCCAGGATTTGGCAGCAGCTGGGAATTGACGAACCCCTTGACGAGCTTTTGATTGATGCGGTTGAGTGGGCTGGGCTCAGGCCCGGTACCATAACCCACAAAGGAGATCCCATTTTCCCCAGGATTCACACCAAGGTGGAAGTCAAAACTGCAGCTGCAGCGGTATCAGCAAAGGAGCCGCAGATAAAGGTTAAAGCTGCTGAAACAGGAACAAGTGGGGATGACAAAACCGGTGGAGACAATTTAATCGATATCAGTGAGTTTGCCAGGCTGGATCTGGTGGTTGCCCGGGTCGTCAGTGCCGAGGAACACCCAAATGCCGACAAGCTCTTGAAACTCCAGGTTGATGCCGGAGACGGCCAACGCCAGATCGTGGCCGGTATTGCCCAGCATTATCAGCCGGAGGAGCTTATTGGCAAAAACATTATTATTGTGGTCAACCTCAAGCCCGCCAAACTCCGGGGTGAAATATCTGAAGGGATGCTCTTGGCGGCCACTTCATCCGACGGCACTCTTGAGCTTGTCTCTGTTTCCAGTCGAATTGCACCGGGCAGCCGGGTAAAATAGGAGGTTAAACCGTGATTGACAGTCACGCGCATCTTAATGATCCGGATTTCGACGCCGATCTCCACGAGGTGATCCAAAGAGCCAAGGCTGCCGGGGTGACGGGGATCATCAATATTGGCTATGATCTTCCTTCTTCCCGGAGGGCCGTGGAATTGGCTGCCGAATATGATTGGATGCACGCCGTCACTGGTGTGCATCCCCATTATGCACAGAAAGTGACACCGGAAATCCTGGCCGAGCTGGAACAGCTGGCCCGGGCGCCGCAAGTTGTGGCCATCGGTGAAACAGGGTTGGACTATTACTACGACAATTCACCCCGGGAGATCCAGCAGCAGGTGTTTCATCGGCATTTGGAGCTGGCGGAAAGGCTGGGCCTGCCGGTGGTGGTCCACTCCCGCGATGCCACCCAGGACACATTGGCCATCATCCGTGAGCACCCCGGTAACCGTTACCTGATGCACTGCTATTCCCAAAGCGTGGAAAGTGCCAGAATCTATCTTGATTTGGGCTGTTATATTTCTTTTGCCGGGCCCGTGACATTCAAGAACGCCCATAAACTGCGGCAGGTTGCTGCGGCAGTCCCCTTGGATCGCCTGTTGATCGAGACCGACTGCCCTTATTTGGCCCCTGTCCCACACCGGGGTAAAAGAAACGAGCCGGCATGGGTAAAGCATGTGGCGGAGAAACTTAGTGAGCTGCACAGCATACCGGTGGAAGAATTGATTGCGGTCACTACCGCAAATACACAAGCCTTTTTCGGCATCAAACCAAAAGTGGGTTGACGAAATATGGGCTATTTTGTACAATAGTCAATGCGTGCAATTGGAGCCATTAGCTCAGCAGGTAGAGCACCGGACTTTTAATCCGGGTGTCCCGCGTTCGAATCGCGGATGGCTCACCATGCCCCCATCGTCTAGCGGCCTAGGACACCGCCCTTTCACGGCGAAGGCACCGGCTCAAATCCGGTTGGGGGTACCATGAAAAACCGACTCCTTCCTGTTTACAGGAAGGAGTTTTGTTGTCTGGAATGCATTTGGAATAGTTTGGCTTTGTTTGGCGAACACTACTGACAAATATAGAGAACGGACGGAGGTAACTTGATGAACAGGATGTGGATCGCCATTGTGGCGGTGGCTTTGATTATTGCCGGCGCTTGGTATTTCAACCGCCAGTCCAGCGCCGTAAGCTACAAAGACGGTACATACGAAGGAAAATCCGTCACTGATGAGCGGGGCAACTACGGAGCAATTCAGATAAAGGTTGAAGACGGCAAGATCACGTCTGCAGAGTATGTGGAGTATGATGGCGAAGGCAAACCCAAAGGTTCGGAATACCCCTGGCCGCAGGCAATTGAGGCAATTCCCAAATATGAAGCCCAGTTGGTTGAGACCCAGAACCCGGACAAGGTGGACAATATTACCGAGGCGACCGGCACCGGGGAAAAATTCCGGGAAGCAGCCAAAAATGCCTTAAAAGCAGCAGACAAAATGTAAAAGCCCGATTGCGGAGCCTACCCGCAATCGAGCCTGTGTTGGTTAATTAAAATGGAGCGGATGACGGGCCTCGAACCCGCAACCCCCGGCTTGGGAAGCCGATACTCTACCAATTGAGCTACATCCGCTGGCTAAGAATATTATATCACTTTTTGGCCGGTGTGCAAGTATGAATTCTTGACGGGCAGGCTGGCGAGTGTTATAATTACAAATGGTCATGCGCCTATAGCTCAGAGGATAGAGCGCCGGCCTCCGGAGCCGGGTGCGCAGGTTCGAGTCCTGCTAGGCGCACCATATTTTAACATTGAGACCGAGAATTATTCCATATTTCCGGTCTTTTTTTATTGCAGGAAATAAACAGTAATATGCCGAAACCAACCACCATAAGCTGTAGCAAGGAGGAGAAACGTGTGGGGGCACAAATAATTGACGGCAGACAGATTGCCCAACAAATCCGTAATAACCTGGCCCGGCAGATTCAGGTTCGCTTGGAACAGGGAAGGCCCAGGCCTGGGTTGGCCGTTGTCCTGGTAGGAGAAAACCCTGCCTCACAGCTCTATGTAAGGATGAAGCAAAAGGCCTGCCAGGAGGTGGGTATTTACTCAGAGGAACACCGGCTGCCGGAAACGATCAGCCAGAAGCAGCTGCTGGAACTGATTGATCAGCTTAACAGCGATCCCAAAATCCATGGAATCCTTGTGCAGCTGCCTCTTCCCGAAGGCCTGAACGAAGAGGAAGTGATCATGCGGATCCACCCCGAGAAGGATGTGGACGGGTTTCACCCCATCAATGTGGGCCGGCTGACGATAGGAGCCAAGGCTTATCCCCCTTGTACTCCGGCGGGCATTATGAAGATGCTTGACTGGATCAAGATTGATCCGGCAGGCAAAAAGGCAGTTGTAATCGGGCGCAGCAATATAGTGGGCAAACCCATTGCCCAGCTTTTGCTGCAGCGGAATGCCACGGTCACTATCTGCCATTCCCGCACGAAAGATTTGGTGGCCGAAGCCAGGCAGGCAGAAATTCTGGTTGTAGCTGTTGGAAGGCCGCAGATGGTTAAAGCTGAGTGGGTAAAGACCGGGGCGGTTGTGATTGATGTAGGCATCAATAGAGTCGGCAAGAAGACAGTCGGTGATGTCGACTTCGGCCAAGTTAAGGAAGTGGCGGGATGGATTACGCCGGTGCCGGGTGGAGTTGGGCCGATGACTATCGCCATGCTGCTGGCCAACACAGTGTCAGCGGCAGATTAGATTGCATTGAAAACGCTGCCAGCTTTGGCCGGCGTTTTTTTCGCAGGAGTTCATTTGCCGGATCAAGAATATATCATATAGTTTAGATGCATGACGAGGAGTCCAGGCAATGATCAGATTTTTTGAGAA
This sequence comes from Bacillota bacterium, assembly GCA_012520795.1. GTDB lineage: Bacteria > Bacillota > Limnochordia > Darwinibacteriales > DTU012 > DTU012. Next base: position 19,806 of record JAAYNP010000103.1, on the reverse strand, counting down.
TGTAGGCCAAATTGCCCGTTTGATCATGGAAGCATTCTATCATATTGTCCGGGGCGATGTGGAATTCAAGAACACCACTCAGCAAATGGTGGCCCTTGGTGTCAGGTCAATTCCTTTGGTGCTGATCATCAACGGCTTTACCGGCATGGTGTTCTCACTGCAAGTTGCCCAGGAAATGAAACGGTTTGGCGCCGAATCTTTTATCGGCCAACTGTTGGGGCTTGCCGTCATCAGGGAGCTGGGAGCGGTTTTGACCGGCGTTGTGGTTGCCGGGAGAGCAGGATCGGCAATAGCCGCCGAACTGGGTGCAATGAATGTTACGGAGCAAATTGATGCGTTGAAAGCCATGGCCACCAGCCCGGTGCAGTATTTGGTTGTCCCCCGGGTGATTGCCTGCATGATCATGGTGCCTGCCTTGACTGTTTTTGCCCATCTGATTGGAATGACCGGTGGTTATGTGGTGGCTACCAATCAAGTGGGGATTATTCCGATGGTATTCTACCAGTCATCGATTAGGGCAATCAATATTTACGATATTTTGTGCAGTTTGGTTAAAGCTGCCGTGTTTGGCATCATCGTGGCGATTGCCGGTTGCTATCATGGGCTGAACACAACCAAAGGGGCCCAGGGTGTGGGCACAGCCACAATCGCAGCAGTAGTCAGCAGTATGATAGGCATCTTCATCTCCAACTACTTTCTCTCAGCATTGATGTGGTAGATCGATCTGGAGGACGCAACATGTTCGTGCTAAAGGATGTTTGTTTCAGCGCCGATGGAAACCAAATTCTCAAGCAGATCACTTTGTCAATCAATCATGGCGAGATCTTCGTAATCATGGGCTTGAGCGGAGCCGGAAAGAGTACAATCCTCCGTTTATTAAACGGGCTGATCAGGCCGGATTCAGGCCTGATTTTGGTGGACGGCACCGATATCAGCAAAGCTACAGAAAAAGAACTGGGGCCGATCCGCAGAAAAGTTGGGATGGTTTTTCAATCTTCGGCATTGTTTGATTCTCTCACCGTTGCTGAAAACGTGGGTTTTGCCTGGCGCAATGATCGAATCAGCAAGAGTGAGCTGGCTCAGAAAGTAAAAGAAGCCCTTGCCCTGGTTAGGTTGGCTGACGTGGAAAGCAAAATGCCTGCCGAGCTAAGCGGCGGTATGAAAAAGCGTGTTGGCCTGGCCCGGGCGATCGCCATGCAGCCGCAGGCAATATTGTATGACGAGCCTACTTCGGGGCTAGATCCCATGACCAGCAATACGATCTTGAGTTTAATAAGAGATCTCAACGAGCGTCTGCAAGTGACTTCCGTGGTTGTCACCCATGATTTGGAAGGAGCTTTCAAAATCGCTGACCGCGTGGCTCTACTGCATGAGGGTGAAATAATTTTTGTGGGTACGGCGGCCGAAATGGAGCAAGCGCAAATACCGTTGGTGAAGAGTTTTCTTACCGGCGGTCAAGGTGAGCAGGGGGGATATTAATGCAGCTGTCACCAGAAGCAAAAGCGGGTGTAACTGTGCTGATAAGTATCATATTGTTTGCAGCCATGGCCATGGCTGTAGGGAGAATCGATTTGCGCCGCACCGAAGGTATAGAACTGGTCCTCAGCTTCGAAAATGTTGGCGGATTGGTTGAAGGGGCACCGGTACGCTATGCCGGTGTCAATGTCGGCACTGTGACAGCGGTACAATTGGCAGGCAGCCAGGTCCTGGTCAAAGCCAGGCTGGACCGGGAACTGCTGATCCCGTCTGATTCGCGCTTTATACTTGCTGCTTCAGGTATTCTTGGGGACAAATATATTGAGATCCAGCCTGGCCAGGCACAGGAACCCATGGATTTGACTGTGACAATCAGCGGCGTAAGTCCTGTAAGCATAGACAATATGATCCAGGAAGTGGAGAAAGGGCTGCAGAGCCTAAACCAAGTCATTGCCAGAATTACGGAGGTGGCCGGTTCTGAACAGCTGCAGGAAAACCTGGCGGCAACCGGTGAACTTTTGAGGGATACGGTATCCAGCCTGAAGACCGCCGTCGATCAGGTGAATGAAGTTGCCGGGAGTGTTCAAGTTGTGGTGGATGACCTGGCAGAGTTTTCTCGGCAAATGCCTGAACTGGACCTGAGATCCACTTTTGGAGACATACAGGCTTTTTCCCAGCAGTTGGCCAGCATCAACCTGGTTGATCCGATCAACGAGATCAATCAGGTTGCCGCTGAGTTGAATGCCCTGCCTCTGCAGGAATTTGCCGCTGATGTACAGCGAATTACCCAGCAATTGGCCGGCCTTGACCTGGCTGCGATTGAGTCGGATGTGCGCCAGTTTACATCCATGCTGGCGGCTGTGGAAATCCAACCGTTAATCGACGAGATTCTGCTCGTTACAGATCAAATCAAGGCTTTGGAGCTTGAGGAGCGCAGTGCTGAGATTGCAGCCTTCACAACCCAGTTAAGCACATTTCCCCTCAACGAGATTGCGGCGGATCTCCAGACTGTGTCCAGGAGCCTGGCTTCAGTGCCGGTTGAGGCTATTGCAGCCAACGTTTATGATTTGTCAGTGACTTTGGCGGAACTGCCGGTAGATCAGGTTGTCGCTGATCTGCAGGTGGTGGCCGCTGAACTGAAAGATATAGGCTGGCAGGAGATGGCGGTGCAGTTGGCTGCGTTTACCAATGAACTGGCCGGCCTGGATTTTGAGGCCATGTTTGCGGGAGTGGTAGAGGACTTGCATCAGTTCTCCACAACCATCGCTGAACTGCAGTTGGATGCGCTCTTAGCCGGTGTCGAAGAAGTTGTTGAGAATCTGCGGGCGGTCAGCACCGCCGTGGATCCCAACAGTGTAACTGCCATCATGGCGGATCTGGAAGGAATTTCCGCCAATGTCCACGCTGTGACGGCAGAGATAAACCAGATGGTGACTCAAATCAATGTTGACGTTCAGAGTTTCAGCCGCGAGACTCTTATAGCACTGAAGGACATTCAAAGCATAGTTACGGGTGTTGAGGATAGTGTAGCCAAGATAAACCGCTTTATTGGTGACGTAACTGCGGAAGGCGAGACTGCCGCCGATTTGCGGGCCTCTTTGGCGAATATCGAAGCTGGGACTGACGAACTGGCTCAGCTGTTGGCCAAGGTTTCCGAGAGTTTTGACTCAGAAAGCGGCGTCTTTGCCCAACTGGAAGATACAATGGTCAGCATCCAAAAGCTGAACGAGGATATTGAAAAAGTGAAAACGATAGGTGAAAAGGTGGACATTCGTTCCACCTGGAGTGCCCATTACAACATCCTAGATCGGCGCCCGATGACCGGTGTCAGCTTCGAATTTTGGCCCCAGAACACGAATTCATTCATCCTGGTTGGCATCGAAGATATTCTGGGTACGGAAGGGAATCATTTGCAGCTGCAGTACGGGCGGCAAACCGGGGTCCTGCGCCAGCGCTATGGGATGATTGACACCAGCTTGGGCGTTGGCCTTGATGCCCGGATCGGTGACAAATGGGTTTTGACCGGGGAGCTTAAGAAATTGACCACCGGCGAGCCGACTCTGTCGTTACAAGGCAACTATGCCTGGAACCCCAGCTGGCTGATCAGCCTGATTTTCGATGATATCGGGCGCGACAACAGCTTCAGGGTCGGTGTGGAACGGAAATTTTAGCAGGCTCACAAATTCACCCTTGTTGTTGGGCAAACTATAGGTACACATTACCAAAGGAAGGTGTGTACCATGGTTAAGAAGGGTGTAGCCGTATTTTTGCTTGTAGTCTGCATTGTTGCCCTTGCCTGGATGCTGCAGCCGCCTGCGGACATACCCCCTGGAGGCGAAGCCGAATCCCAGGAACAACGGGGAAGTTGGAATGATCCTGTGGTGATAGCGGCGCAAAAAGTGGGCCCGGCCACAGTAAAAATCGAGACATTAGCCAAGGTTGTAATTGATCAGTTCTTCTTTCAAACACTGGAAGAACAGCAGGGCGTAGGCTCTGGTGTGATTTACCGGGATGATGGTTATGTCCTGACAAACCATCATGTGGTTGCCGTTGCCGATCAGATTTTGATCAGGCTGCCGGACGGGCGCAGTTTCCCTGCGGAAATTGTGGGAAGCGATGAGCTGTCGGACCTGGCTGTACTGAAAATTGATGCGCAAGATCTCCCTGCAGCCAAATTGGGAGACTCCGATGAAATTCGGGTCGGGCAGCCGGTGGTTGCCATTGGCAACCCCTTGGGCCAGGATAATACGGTAACGACAGGTGTGGTTAGTGCGGTAAACCGTGACTTGTTGGTCGATCCGGAACAGAACCGATATTTGGAGGGCATGATCCAGACCGATGCCGCCATCAATCTCGGCAATTCCGGCGGCCCATTGGTCGACATTAACGGCCAAGTGATCGGCATTAACACTGCGATTATTGCTCAAGCCCAAGGGATCGGGTTTGCAATTCCGGCAACGACAGCCAAATTGGTCGCGGATCAAATCATTGAGCACGGCAGGCCCCTGCGTTTGGGCATACTGGGCGGTTCGCTCTATCCGGCCCTGGCTGAAACAATCCGTAAAGAAACGAATGTCCAGATTGCAGTGGAACGGGGAGCATTTATTACCCGCGTCATCCAGGACAGCCCCGCCGATAAAGCAAGGTTGAAGCCAGGGGATATCATTGTAGCCGTCAACGGCCAGGAGATCGCCGGGATGCGTGAGCTGAGGGACGCCGTTTGGAGCACTGGATTTGGAGGAATACTTCAGTTGGAATACTACCGGGGTGAGGAAAGGCAGCAGGCCGAAGTACGATTGTAATCCAGGGCAGAACCCTGGATTCTTTTTTGGGGCAGGAGGGCGAGAATGAATATCTGCATCATCTGTGCCGGAAAACTGAAGGAGAAATACTTGAGCCAGGGGATTCATGAGTATCTCAAACGGCTTCAGGCTTATGCCAAGGTAGAGATTAAGGAAGTGAAAGAAGAGCCTTTTAATGAACCCTTGAGCGAAAAAGGATTGGCTGTGGTTGTGGACAAGGAAGCCCAACGCATCCTGGCCGTGATTCCTGACCGCTATTATGTAATTGCTCTGGATCGGCAGGGAAAGCAGTTAAGCTCGCCGCAGCTTGCGGCTCTCCTGGAAGAGCAGTGCGTATATGGGCAGGGGAATGTGGCCTTTATTATAGGCGGCCCCCTGGGGCTTGCGGAATCCATAATTGGAAAGGCTGATTATGTCCTGTCGTTTTCCAAGTTCACGTTCCCTCACCAATTGATGCGTTTAATCCTGGTGGAACAGATTTACCGGGCTTTGACGATCATCAACAATGAAAGGTATCATAAATGATAAGGAAGTGCGGGTTAGGCATTTATGCAGGAAAAACCCGGAAACGACAGAATTAATTATGAATAGACCGGGAGGAGTGTGGGATTGGTGAGGTGGAGAAAAATCTCTGACGCAGTTGTCAGAAGGCTTCCGTTGTACCTCCGTGTGCTGGATGAAGTGGTAAAATCCGGAGACACCCCCATGATTTCGTCACAGGAATTGGGCGCCAGGGCAGGGGTGGGATCGGCGCTGGTGCGCAAAGACCTGGCCTGGTTTGGCGAGTTCGGCAAACAGGGAGTAGGTTACGAGGTAGAGTATTTGCGTTCTGAACTGAAGCAAATCCTCAACATGGAACGGGAACACAACATAATCCTTGTGGGGGCAGGAAGCCTGGGCATTGCTTTGGCGCGCTACACCATCCGCCGTTATCATATGGACGACAGTTTCAGTTTAAAACTTGTTGGGCTGTTTGATCATGATCCGGACAAGATTGGCAAAGCTTACGAGGGCATTTCCGTTTTTGCAATGGCAGAGATGGAAAGCTTTGTCCGGAAGCATAATGTACAAATGGCCATGATCACCGTGCCGGCTGATGCTGCCCAGGATATCGCCATGCAGTTGGTCAACTGCGGCGTGCGGGCAATCCTCAACCTTGCGCCTGTCAAATTAACCTTGCCGGAGCATGTTCAGCTGCTCAACGCTGACCTCACGCTTGAACTGCAGCGGCTGGCCTACTATCTTGCCCCGGGACAAACCTGGGAGTAAGCCAATTCACCCAGCCAATTTTGTCCAAAAAGCGGTTTATTTTCCTTTCCATATCTGATATACTATGTTAGGTAAGTTTGTTACGCTCGGGGAAGGATGTCAGAAATGAGTGTTTTAGCAAGGCAAAGACAAGAATTGGCAGCATTGATTCGTTCAGCGTTGGGACAACTGATGGCCCGGGATGAATTGCCCCCGGTAAATATTCCGGAGGTAACCTTGGAAATACCAAAAGATAAAGCCCACGGAGATTTTGCTTCCAATATTGCCCTGGTCCTAGCCAAACAGGTGGGCATGAAACCAAGAGATCTTGCCGGTAAAATTGCCGGGATTTTAAGTACCCACCAGTACATCGAGAAAGTTGAAGTGGCTGGCCCGGGTTTTATTAATTTCTTCCTCACTAAACAGTGGCTGTACCAGGTTTTGCAGGCTGTTGAGGCTCAAGGCCAGGACTATGGGATTGCGGACTGTGGACAGGGCGAACGGCTTTTGTTGGAGTTCGTCAGCGCCAACCCGGTAGGGCCCATGAACGTTGTCAACGCCCGGGCGGCAGCCGTTGGCGACACGCTGGCCCGGATTCTGGCGGCTGTGGGGTATCAGGTGGCCACCGAATACTACGTCAATGATGCGGGAGTCCAGACAGAGGTTTTTGGCCGCTCGCTTTTGGCTCGTTACCGTCAGCTGGATGATCCCTCTTATCCTTTCCCTGAGGATGGATATCCCGGTGAATATGTTGTTGAGCTGGCAAAAAGGCTGCAGGCTGAGGCCCCTGGTTTCGGCCAAATGGATGAAGCTGCCCAGCTGGAGTTCTGCCGCAAATGGGGCATTGATCAGATGATCGAATGGCAGAAAAACGATCTGCTGAACTTTAATGTCAAGTTTGACTGCTGGTTTCGGGAACAGGAGCTTCATGAAGCCAATGCTCTGGAAAGCATCATTCAGCTGTTAAACAGCCGCGGTTTTCTTTATGAGCAGGAGGGAGCGCTGTGGTTCCATTCCACTGCTTTCGGTGATGACAAGGATCGGGTGATTGTCAAGAGTGACGGTAATTATACGTATGTAACCGCGGATATAGCTTATCATCACAACAAGCTTCAAAGGGGCTTTACCAAGCTGATTGACATCCTTGGGCCCGATCACCACGGGTATATCGGCAGGATGAAAGCGGCTGTACAAGCCTTGGGTTGTCCTGAAGACACACTGGAAATTTTGATACTGCAGTATGTGGCTCTGCTGCGCGAAGGCAAGCCGGTGAAAATGTCGAAAAGGGCCGGTGAATTTGTTACCCTTGAGGAATTGGTGTCTGAAGTCGGCCGCGACGCAGCCCGTTATTTTTTTGTGATGCGCAGCCTGGACTCGCACCTTGATTTTGATCTGACACTGGCGGCCCAACAGAGCAATGAGAACCCAGTCTACTATATTCAATATGCCCATGCCCGGATCAGCAGCATTATGGGACAGGCTGAACAGCAAGGCATCCATGTCAAGCCGGTGGCTGAAATTGATTGGCAAGTTTTGGATCATGAGCTGGAAATAGACTTGATCAAGAAAATGGCGGAACTGCCGGAAGAGCTTGTTGAAGCAGCAAAAGAGAGAGCACCGCATCGGATTGCCCGCTATGCCCTGGAGCTGGCAAGCATATTCCACTCATACTACACGCACTGTCATGTCCTCGGGGAACAGGAGAAAATCAGGGATGCCAGGTTGGCATTGGTTGAGTGTGTACGCACAGTATTAAGGCGAGTGTTGGGGTTGATGGGCATATCTGCTCCAGAACGGATGTAGAGGGGGTATTTGATGGGTGTCTCTCAGTCGGCAAAATTGATCCTCAACGCCCTCAAAAAAACCTGGGATCACATTACTGTATTGGTTGTCTTGAACCTGGTTTGGTTCTTCCTTGCATTTTCACCGATGTTCATTGATTCTTTAATCAAGGGCCCTGATGTAATCAACCTGGTGTGTACCATTTTGGCGCTGCTTCTTTTAGGGCCAGTTTCCGCTGCCATGCATTACTTGATACACCGGATTCTCACCAATGAAGAATTAAGCGTCGAGGAATTCATTAAAGGGTTGAAGCGGTTTTTCTGGCGCAGTGAGCTGTTGGTTCTGCTGGGGTTGGCAGCTCTGTTGATTATTGTGTTCAACTTTTCTCATACGGCAAACCACGAAGCGGTTTACATGCGGATTTTGAACGGAATCTGGCTGTACATGGCCCTGCTGTGGGTGCTGCTGCTGCAGTACGCATTCCCTTTTTTGGTTCAGCAGGATATTAACATTTTTCTGGCACTGAAACGCTCGGCAATGCTTCTGTTTGACAATCTGTTGGTAAGCCTGATGCTGCTGCTGCTGGGCGGCTTTTTGACTTTTATCTCTGTAATGTTGGTGATTCCACTTATTATTCTTTGGTTCGCGATGATCAGTTTCATGCAGAACTATGTTACTGTGGAACTTCTGCAAAAATACAGTAATGATCATAGTAAAGACTTGGATTAGGAGGTAGCTCATAGTGGCCAAGTACATATTTGTTACAGGTGGAGTAGTATCAAGCCTGGGCAAGGGGATTACCGCTGCATCCCTCGGCAGATTGCTGAAAAACCGCGGCTTGAAAGTGACATGTTTGAAACTGGATCCGTATATCAATGCCGATCCCGGTACCATGAGCCCGTTTCAGCATGGAGAAGTTTTCGTCACTGATGACGGGGCAGAAACCGATCTGGATATTGGCCATTATGAACGGTTTATTGATACTAATCTGACCAGGCGGAGCAATGTCACCACTGGAAAGATCTATTGGTCGGTTTTGTCCAAAGAAAGGCGGGGGGATTTTCTCGGCGAAACAGTACAGGTTATCCCTCATATCACCAATGAGATCAAGGATCGGATTCAGCTTGCCGCGATTGCGAATGATGCAGATGTGGCGATCGTCGAGATCGGCGGGACTGTGGGCGATATCGAAAGCCTGCCCTTCCTGGAAGCAATTCGTCAATTCAAGAGCGATATCGGCCGGGAATCATGTTTATACATTCATGTCACACTTGTGCCTTTTATTGAGACTGCCAAAGAGCTGAAAACAAAACCGACCCAGCATAGTGTCAAGGAACTGCGATCCATCGGTATCCAACCTGACATTATCGTCTGCCGCAGCGAATCCGAACTGCCTGAGGAAGTCAGGGCCAAGATTGCCCTGTTCTGTGATATTGAAAAAGATGCGGTAATACCGAATATCGACGTGGCGTCCATCTATGAGGTGCCCCTGCGGTTGGCTGAAGCGGGGTTGGATCGGATTGTCTGTGAAAAGCTGAAGCTCGATGGCAACCCACTGGAAATGTGTGAATGGGAGAAGCTTGTGGAAGCAATCAACAACCCTGAACACCGGGTCAAGATCGCAGTCGTCGGCAAATATGTCGCCCTCCCGGATGCGTATCTGAGCCTGGTGGAAGCACTGCGTCACGCAGGGTTTGCTTACCGTACTGCTGTCGACATCGCATGGGTGAATTCCGAAGCCCTGGAAGAAACCGATGTCAATGCAAGTGAGTTGATTGATGTCGACGGGGTTTTGGTCCCCGGTGCTTTCGGCCTCCGGGGTATTGAAGGCAAAATCAATGCTATCCGTTATGCCCGGGAGAATAATATTCCATTTTTCGGCATCTGCATGGGAATGCAGTGTGCTGTGACAGAGTTTGCCCGTTCCGTGTGCGGCTTAACCAATGCCAACAGTTCGGAATTCCATGACGACGGTGACCATGTTATTGATTTAATGGCCGATCAGAAAAACAAAACCAACAAAGGCGGCACCATGCGTCTGGGCTTGTATCCGTGTACATTGGACAGCCGTTCCAGAAGCTATCGGGCCTATCAAACAGAGACAGTCTACGAACGGCACCGTCATCGTTATGAACTGAACAATGCCTACCGGAGTGTGTTGGAGGCAGCCGGAATGCTGTTCGCAGGCACATCTCCCGATGGCCAGTTGGTGGAGATAGTTGAACTGCCCAGCCATCCATGGTATGTTGCCTGCCAATTCCATCCCGAGTTCAAATCACGGCCCAACAATCCCCATCCACTGTTTAAAGAGTTTATTCAGGCAGCATTGAAACACCGCGAACAGCGGAAATCTGACTTATTTGTATAAACTGGCAAATCATGATGCATACTCTTTGATAGAAAGGGGTATGCATAATGAGATGCGTATATTTACTGTGCGCGGCAGCTTTGTTGGTTACTGCCGTCCAGTTGCCCGCGGAGTGCGGAGAGTATCGGTGGCTTCATGGTGAGATTGTGGAAGTTTTCCCCGAGCAGAACAAGCTGCGGGTGCTGACCTGTCGTGAGTTCACAATTCTCAGGCTTGCCAGCGGCGCAGAGATTTACCGCCGCGGCCGGCCGGTGTCACTTAACTCCGCCCGGCCGATTGCCGAGTCCAGGTTTCAAGAAGGCCTGTTTTTGGTGGACAGGCATGAAGAAGTCATCCTGATGATTGTAGACTATACAATTGCGGAAATCCAGACCGAAACGGGAACTATGATTGTTTACTATGATATATTCGGCCGGGTGAAGGATGTGGAACAATTCCCCCAATTTGAGAGGGATTCGGTAATTAGTAGCGAATAATAGATGCATAAAAGATAGGGGGAATTATAAATTGCTGCTGTCCGGCGAGAGAACTATGGCCATTCATTGCCCTGCCTGCGAACACGTTCAGCTTCACCACTTTTCTCTTTTTGAACTGTCTGGTTCTCCTCATGCCTTTTATTGTGCCTGCGGTTATACCCAAGCTCAGATCACAAAGCGCAACCGGCGTTATGAAATAAGTATTCTGACTGCTGCCGGCGATCGGGTGCGGCTGCTTTTCCCTTTTCGGGACATCTGGACTGCTTCACTTTTGACATTGTACTCGCCTGACGAAGGAGAGATTCTCGGTTTCTTTGGCGATTGCGATCATGTGGAGGAAGCAGCTGTTGAGTATGACAGTGACCTTCTGCAGCCGGATGATTTTTTTGCGCCCGAAGTGATGACCAGGATTCTGGCCTATCTGCAAAAACTGGCCGCGGCACATAAAATTGGCTGTACCTGCAGCAGCCCGGCAGTTGGGATCGATGTTTACCCAGACAAAGTGGAACTGGTGTGCTCCCACTGCGGCAGCGCCATCTTGATGAGCGCCGTCAGTGAGGAGGATGTGAACAGATTGGTGAGCCTGCCGGAACTGAAAATGAAGCCGGCATCATATATATATTTAGGGGAATGGCTGAAACCGATACGGTAATTGAGGAGGAGCACCTTTGTTAGTATCAGGGAAGGAAATATTTCAAGACGCTAAACTCCGCAAGTATGCAGTGGGAGCCTTTAACATCAATAACATGGAAATCCTGCAGGCAATAGTCGAAGCTGCCGAAGAACTGAATTCTCCCGTATTTATCCAGGCCAGTCAAGGGGGCATCAGGTACGCGGGGCTTGAGTACATTGCCGGAATGGGCAAGATTGCGGCTGCCAAGGCAAAAGTACCGGTTGCCTTGAATATTGATCACGGTACTGACTTCAATCAGGTGGTCCGGTGCATCAGGCACGGTTTTTCCGCTGTGATGATTGACGGTTCCAAGCTGCCGTTTGAGGAAAACATCGCCATCACCAGGAAAATAGTGGAAGTGGCTCATCCGAATGATGTTTCCGTGGAGGCGGAATTAGGCAAAATCAGCGGAGTAGAGGATGATGTGGCTGTTGCCGAACATGAAGCACTTTTTACTGATCCTGATGAGGCGTATGAGTTTGCGGAACGGACTAACTGCGATGCGCTGGCGGTAGCTGTCGGTACTGCCCATGGAGTGTACCGTGGTGAGCCTAAGATTGATTTTGAACGGCTGCAGGCAATCAGCAGCAAGGTTAACACGCCGTTGGTGCTGCACGGGGCGTCCGGGCTGGCCGATGATGTCATTCAAAAAGCAATCGGGTATGGGATTGTGAAGATTAATATTGATACGGATCTGCGGATTGCATTTTCCGAAGCCGTTAGAAAAGTGGTAAAAGAGCATCCTGATGAAATAGATCCCCGGAACATCATGGGGCCTGCCAAGGAGGCTGTGAAAAAAGTAGTCAAAGCCAAAATGCATTTGTTTGGCTCTGTTGGCAAAGCGTAAGAGCGGGTGGATTGGGGAGCGAACTCAATCACTTGGAAATGAGGTGTCAACTGTTTGGAAATTGCTGAATTGGAAAAGATGACAACGGCAGAGCTGCAGCAAATTGCCAAGGATTTGTCTGTCTCATACTCTAATCTGCGCAAAAAGGATTTGATCATTCAGATTTTGAAAGCCGAAACCGAAAAGGAAGGCCTGTTGTTTATCAGTGGGATTTTGGAAATAATGCCCGAGGGTTTTGGCTTTCTGCGGGTGGACAATTATACCCCCGGAATGGACGATGTATATGTGTCTCCCTCACAGATCAGGCGTTTTAACATGCGGGTCGGAGATGAGGTACTGGGGCAGGTCCGGCCCCCAAAGGAAGGCGAAAGGTATTATGCCCTGTTGAGAGTGACTGCCATCAATTTGTCCAATCCTGAACTGGCATTGAAAAGGCCCCACTTTGATGACTTGACTCCCATCTACCCTAACCAGCGTATACGGTTGGAAACAGCCCCCACGGAGATTACTACGAGATTGATTGATATTATCGCCCCGTTGGGTTTGGGCCAGCGTGGAATGATCGTAGCGCAGCCAAAAGCAGGCAAGACTACTATATTGAAACAGATCGCCAATGCGATAACAGCCAATCAACCGGATATTGAACTGATTGTACTCCTGATTGATGAAAGGCCGGAAGAGGTTACGGACATGGAGCGCTCGGTGGATGGGGAGGTCATCAGCTCCACCTTTGATTTGCCCCCGGAGAACCATGTGCGGGTGGCCGATATTGTCCTGGAGCGGGCTAAACGCCTGGTTGAATCGGGCAAAGATGTGGTGATCCTGCTCGACAGCATTACCAGGCTGGCAAGGGCCCACAACCTGGTTGTCCCTCCCAGTGGGCGGACATTGTCCGGCGGTGTCGACCCGGCGGCTTTGCACCGGCCTAAACGTTTTTTCGGAGCCGCCCGCAAATTGGAAGAACAGGGCAGCCTTACCATTCTGGCCACAGCCCTGGTTGAAACCGGCAGCCGGATGGATGATGTGATTTATGAAGAGTTCAAAGGTACTGGCAACATGGAACTGCACCTTGACCGCAAACTTGCAGAAAGAAGGATCTTCCCCGCCATTGATATTTACCGCTCCGGTACGCGTAAAGAAGAATTGCTCCTAGATAGTGAGGAGCTGGAAGCGATGTGGATTCTGAGGAAGGCAATGAGCTCTTTAGGGACGGCAGAGACCTTGGACCTGATTTTGGAGCGGTTGTCTGCCACCAAATCCAACGCGGAACTGATCGATCTGGTCATTAATTCATCCTTCGCGGAGAATGTGCGGAATATGTAAAAGGAATTTGTTAATCTCTGTCGAAAGTTGTTTAAAGAAGGGTATGGCAAAGGAGGAAAATTATGAACGGCCGTCGACGATATCTACGGCCGCTGACCTTGTTTGCCCTGATGGCTTTGTTCAGCCTATCGCTGGTGGGTCAGTTGGACAGTAGATTGAATATCGGTGGATTTGACTGGGATTCCAGTATTGATTATCAAATCCATAATCAACCCCATGCGACAGTTGGGAACCGGACTCATAACTTGGAGAACAATCCCGATGAAGCTGAAGCCGCTGCTGTCAGTGACACCAACAGTGACTTTGTTGAAGAAACAAATGGTGCCGAGGATGGCATTCAAGGCGACAGCCTTGATTCTGCACCCTTTGCCGATACCCCTGAAGCCTTGAGTGAGCCGGTCGATCAGGAACCGGCCAAACAGGAACAGCCCATCAAAGCAGTCAAGGTAAATGTCGACGAGCTTCCCGAGGCGCCATTGCCCAAACCCGAAGCGGAAAGGGAGAAACCCACGGTTTTGATTCACATTGTCCGCGCCGGGGAAACCTTGTGGGATATTGCCAGATCATACGGGATTACGGTCAACGAGATTGTTGCCGCAAACAGCATTAAAAATCAGAACCGGATCCAGGTTGGGCAAAACCTGAAGATCCTGACAGTCAAAGGTGTGCTCCACAAGGTTGGCACAGGTGAAAACTTGTGGGAAATTGCCGACCGTTATGGCGTTTCACTCGCTGAAATCGTCGCTGTGAACAAGATTGCCAATCCTTCTCTGATCAAGGCCGGGGATGAAATTGTTATTCCCGGGGCAACCCAGCTGATGATCAAAGATGCGCTTGTTGTCAACGGCCAGCTGCAGAGAGCTTTTGACTGGCCGATAAAGGGCAGGGTTTCCTCGACATTTGGCATGCGCTGGGGCAGGATGCATAACGGTTTGGACATTGCGGTAGTCACCGGGACTCCGATTAGGGCAGCCGCCGATGGGCGGGTTACGTTCAGCGGTTCCAACGGCGGATATGGAATACTGGTGATTATTGATCATGGCAATGGTGTGGAGACCCGCTATGCCCACAACTCGCGCAATGTTGTCAGTGTGGGTCAGCAGGTGAAACGCGGTGATATCATTGCCTACAGCGGCAATACCGGTAATTCAACGGGCCCGCATCTCCATTTTGAAATCAGGTACCGGAGCACTCCAGTGGATCCACAGAGATACCTCAAAAATTAGGATGGAATTTTTGACTTGTTTCAGTGGCTCTCTTGTGATATAATTACGCTTGGTTTACGAAAAGAGAGGTGAAGGCAATGCAGAAAGGTATCCATCCAGAATATGGAGATGCTACTGTCACATGTGCGTGTGGCGAGACCTTTAAGACAAAGTCAACCAAAAAGGAAATCCGTGTAGAGGCTTGCTCGAAATGCCACCCGTTTTATACCGGCCAGCGCCAACAGGTAGTCAGTACCGGCGGACGCATTGAACGGTTCCTGAAGAAATATGATTTAGAGAATGGAAATGCCTAAGCAGGAAAACATTTAAGCAGGGAGAACCCCTGCTTTTTATTTTTTTACAGCAAAATGCTGGATAGGTGGTGAGACAGTGGTTATCCTTGCGCCCATGGCAGGAGCCACCGATCAGGCATTTAGATTGATTGTGAAAAGCTTTGGCTGTGATCTGGCAGTCAGCGAAATGGTTTCAGCACAAGGCTTGGTGTACAATAACAAAAATACGCAGGCACTGCTGCGGTTTTCGGAAGAAGAGCGGCCGATCGCAGTGCAGTTGTTTGGCCATGATCCCAAAACTCTGGCCAAGACCGCAGCCATAGTGGCTGAAGAGCACCGGCCGGATATGATCGATCTGAATATGGGCTGCCCTACACCGAGAATCGTCAAAAACGGAGATGGCGCCGCACTGTTGAAAACCCCCCGGCTCGTAGGTGAGATTGTCCAGGCGGTGGTAGAAAGCGCCGGCCTGCCCGTGACAGTAAAGATCCGCCTGGGCTGGGAGCGGGATCGGATCAACTGTGTGGAAATCGCCCGCCGCATTGAGGATGCCGGGGCATATTGGATTACGGTTCATGCCAGGACACGGGATCAGTTCTACGGAGGCCGGGCTGACTGGGACAAGATCGGTGAAGTGAAGGCGGCGGTGAGCATACCGGTTGTCGGCAATGGGGATGTGGATTCACCACAAGCAGCAGCCAGGCTGTTAGCTGCTGCTGGCTGTGACCATGTGATGGTCGGCCGGGGGGCATTGGGCAAGCCGTGGCTTTTGCACCATATCCAGCATTACCTGGACACAGCTTCCCTGCTTCCCGAACCCAGCCTTGCTGAGCGGATCAGTACCGCTCTGGCGCATTTGCGGTTAAAGATTGAATTACAAGGCGAGGAGCATGCGGTTAAAGAAATGCGTTCCCATTTGGCCTGGTATCTGAAGGGAATTCCCCATTCCAGCAGAGCCCGGGCGGCTGTGAATCAAGCTGTAAGCTATAAGGAAGTCGAAGCTTTGTTGGAAAATTTTGCAGAATCCCTTGCCCATCAAGATGAAATCTGATATGATGTTTGTGAACAAATATGTGCACAGGAGGCACTGCGATGGAGTTTGTCCGAATCGGCGATAAACTAATCAGCCGTGAGAAAATCTACCGCTCCATTGACCGGATCCTGTCACTGAGAACAAGCGGCTCATCACAACAGGAAGTGGCCAATCAGACAGGGATTGACCGTACATTTATCTCGCGGCTGGAAACCTTGGGCGAGGTCCGCAAAGGCGCCCGGGTGGCAGTGATCGGTTTTCCCCTGGAGAACAAGCTTGACTTGGAGCATGTCTGCCGGGAATATGGTGTGGATTATTGCTTATTGTTAACCGATCGGGAACGGTGGCAGTTTGTGGAAGTTGAAAGCGGCCTGACGGTGATGAACAAGCTGATGGAAATCATTACCAGCTTGCGGGAGTTTGACGTGGTGATCATGATTGGCTCTGATATGCGCATCCGCCTGGCGGAAGCCCTGTTCGGTGATGTGGTGATCGGTGTTGAGATTGGCGAATCACCGATCAAACAGGATGTCTACTACGATCCTGAGCATTTGGTCGATTTAATTGCGAGTATAAAGGGTGGAACAGTTCAATGAAAAAAGTTTTGAGTGTAAGTATTGGCTCGAGCAAGCGGGATCACCGTGCAGAAATAACTTTCCTCGATCAGGATTTCGTATTGGAACGCCGGGGTACCGACGGTGACATGGATAAAGCGATCAGCATGATCAGAGAATTGGACGGCAAGATTGATGCCTTCGGCATGGGAGGCATCGATATCTGGATTTGGGGCGGAAAGCGCCGTTACACGTTCAGAGAAGGCAAGAGAATTGCTGCTTCAGCCCAGAAAACCCCCATTGTAGACGGCTCAGGCCTAAAGAATACGTTGGAACGGCGCGTTATCTACCAAGTGCTTGAGCGGGAACCGAGTTTGCTGCAGGGAAAAAACGTGCTGATGGTTTCGGCTATGGATCGTTTTGGCATGTCTGAAGCCTTGCTTGATGCAGGATGCAAAACACTGTACGGAGATTTCATTTTTGCGCTGGGGCTCCCAATCCCCCTCTACCGGCTGCGCATCCTTTATAATGTCATTGCCCCAGTTGTGGCGCCGGTAGCGGTTAAGCTGCCCTTTAAAATGATTTACCCCATTGGTGAAAAACAGGAGGAAACATATCCAGATCACAGCTTTACGAAGTATTACCGGTGGGCGGACGTAATTGCCGGTGACTGGCACATGATCAAGAAATATCTGCCTTGGCGGGTTGAGGGCAAAGTGTTCATTACCAATACCGTCACCCAGGCTGATGTGGAACTGCTGCGTTCCCGCGGTGCAGAGCTGCTGATCACGACAACACCGGAGGTTCATGGCAGGTCGTTTGGGACTAATGTCATGGAAGCGATGCTGGTGGCATATATGGAAAAACCGCTCGCAGAAATCCAACCGGAGGACTACATCGAATTGATGGAAAAGGCTGGGTTCCAGCCCAGGTTCGTTCAGCTGAACTAGTTTAAGCGGGGAGCGTTGTGTAAAGATGTCATTTACTTGACATCTTTTTTTTTGTTCCTTATAATAGATAAGACGCATTGAGGATAGAGGAAAATAGCAGGGAAAATCCAGAGCATAAATCTTAACCCCCACAGCCATATTAACGGTAAATTGGGGGTCGCAATTACTGTGTTGATAAAGGAGAGGTTGGCCTGTGGCACAAAAGGAAGTCCTGTTGACACCTGAGGGATTGAAGAAACTGGAAAAGGAATTGGAGTATCTCAAGACGGTCAAGCGTCGCGAGATCGCCAAGAAGATTAAGCAGGCCCTCGAGTTTGGCGATATCACCGAAAATGCAGAGTACGACAATGCCAAGAATGAACAGGCTTTTGTTGAAGGAAGGATTTTATCGCTAGAAAGAATGCTGCGGAACGCCAAAGTTATTGATGATGCAGAGCATGCCGAAGGAGAAGCTGTTGTAGGCCGCTGGGTTACCTTAAAGGATCTGGAGTCAGGTGAAGTCTTCGAGTATAAGATCGTTGGTTCTGTGGAAGCGGACCCCAGAGATTCCAAAATATCAAATGAATCACCTGTAGGAAAAGCACTTATTGGCAAGACTCCGGGGGCGATCGTTGATGTGGATGTTGCCGACGGAGTATTGCGGTACCAATTATTAGATGTCCGCCGGGAGGGATAAGGGTGGCAGAAGGTAATCATGAACACCAATTGCCTTTGGATGAGTTGATGAAGATCCGCCGAGCCAAGCTTGACGAGATGTACAAGCAGGGGATCAACCCGTACGGAGAAAGGTTTGAGCGGACTCATCTAGCCCGGGAAATCATTGAAAACTTTGACCAGCTTGCTGAAACTGAAACCAGAATTGCCGGCAGGATTATGTCGTTTAGGACTCACGGCAAGGCTTCGTTTGCAGATTTGGCGGATTTATCAGGCCGGATTCAGCTTTACGTCCGGGTAGACCAGCTCGGCGAAGCAAAATATGAGCAGTTTTGCAAACTGGACATCGGTGATATCATCGCTGTCCGGGGCCGCATTTTCAGGACACGCCGCGGTGAAATCAGTGTCGAAGTCCATGATTTCCTGATGATGGCTAAATCACTGCGCCCTCTGCCGGATAAGTGGCATGGTTTGAAGGATGTGGAAATCCGTTACCGCCAGCGCTATCTGGATTTGATCGTCAACCCGGACGTGCGGGAGGTGTTTGCCACACGGAGCCGGGTGATTCACGCGCTGCGCAGCTTTTTGCTGGAGCAGGGTTTTTTGGAAGTGGAGACTCCAATGTTGAATGTGATTGCAGGGGGGGCCACAGCCCGGCCGTTTGTCACCCATCACAATGTGCTGGACATGGATCTTTATTTGAGAATTGCACCGGAGCTGTACTTAAAGAGGCTTTTGGTGGGTGGTTTTGAGAAAGTATTTGAAATCGGTAAGAACTTCCGCAATGAAGGTGTCTCAACCAAGCACAACCCGGAATTCACAGGTGTGGAAGTGTACCAGGCCTATGCTGATGCTGCTGACATGATGAAGCTGACTGAAGAATTGGTGGCTCATGTTGCCCGGGAGGTTGTGGGATCTACCGATGTTCAGTTTGGCGACTACGCCATCTCTCTGGCGCCTCCGTGGCCCCGGTTGCCGATGCTGGAGGCTGTGAAACAGTATGCAGGGGTTGATCTGTCGGGAATAGATGATGCACAGGCCAGGAAACTGGCCAAAGACCAGGGTTTGGAAGTAGCGCCTGATGCTTCCTACGGGCAGGTGCTTGAGGAGTTTTTTGATACATACGTGGAACCCAATCTGATTCAACCCATCTTCATCACTGACTATCCGGTTGAGATTTCACCCTTGGCCAAGCGGAAAAAGGACAACCCACAATTAACAGAACGATTCGAGCCATTTGTTGTGACTTGGGAGATTGGCAACGGCTTTTCAGAGCTGAACGATCCCATAGATCAGCTGGAGCGTTTCCGCAAGCAAGTCGAGAAAAGAGAATCGGGCGATGAAGAGGCCCACATGATGGACGAGGACTTCATCACCGCCTTGGAACATGGAATGCCGCCGGCCGGGGGCTTGGGAATCGGCATCGACAGGTTGGTGATGCTGTTAACCAATTCCCGTTCGATTCGGGATGTGATTCTTTTCCCCCATATGCGCCCCCGTGGATAAGCGGGAAATATGGCTGGAGTGGTAGAACATAGTGTAAAGTAGTTGTAGGATAAAACTAAACAAGAGATCGTCCTTTTGGTAAAATAGAATCGCTGAAATCCTAACCAAAGGAGTGA
>JAAYNP010000102.1 GCA_012520795.1 Bacillota bacterium | reverse complement strand
GTTTTTTATACATGGTTGGCCTGCCCTCATATACCAAAAGAATAATCTCCTCATCACCAAGTTCATCCAGGCTCGGCAAAGGACTTGTTTTTGTATCAAGAAAGCTGGCCTTGTAAGCAGTCCGCAGACTGTTGGTAATCTGCATCATGGCCAACTGCATATCCCCTTGAATCTCAGCAACAACAGTGGCGTCTACAAATGACTTATGGGCGAAATAATAAATGGCAAACCCGCCGGAAATAATCAATCCCAGCAGGCTTAGCGCAACCATCAGTTCAACTAGCGTGAACCCACTGTCGTTCTTCATCGCTTGATCCACACCTTCACCTTCTACCGCTCAGTCTTCCGATGCGGCGATAAACGTCACCAGCACTTCTTCTTCGCCACTCTTCACTGTGATTTTCTTTCCAGGGATCTCCAGCGCCTGTCCTGCACTGTCCATTGATCTGATGGGAAAAACCGTATCATTTGTCTCAGTTAGGCTGTGTTCAGCCATGAACACTTCCATCTGGCGTTGGAGTTGTGCCATATTTTGGTAACGCTCTCCCGCTTGAATAATGAAGCGGACGCTGGTGCTGATCATTGGGACAAACGCCGCTGCAAGCAGAGCTATTAATACCAAGGCCACAACCACTTCCATCAGTGTCAAACCGGATTCATCTGATAAGAACCTGCCATCCATCTAAACTTCACCCCATTAATGCCTGCGTGCTCTATTCCCAAACGAACATGTCCTTGTAGGCGTCATGCCTGTTCTGCTCTTCTTCTGGAATAGGAATCAACTGGCCTGGGCCAGGATGAAGAAGGTTTGTCCCATTCTCAAAATAGAATGCCTTCCCAGCCAACAGCACTCCTTCATAAGTCTTAAGGTTTCTTATTTCGGGCGAGTCGTGTTCTGACAAGGTGTATTCATAGAAAGTGAAAAAAATGGGTCTGCGTCGCCAGGCGAATTTCCGGGCAGTAACGGACGTGCCGTCAAAATATACCACTCCATAATGCTTTCTGTCTTTCTCAATCCCCCCGCCGTCGGGTACTTCAAGAATCACTGAATACTCGGTTTCTGGAGCGGTTTGATCATTATCACGGTCAGCATATAACAGCGTAATGTTTTTGAAAAAGACATATTCCGCCTCAAGATGTAAATCTTTTGTCAATGTAGAACCTAACAGCCAAGGGACCCGTAAGGTTTCTATTGAGCCGCCTTTCGCAAAATCAATATCCATCTCAAAGTCGATAACTGTTGCTGAAAATGACACATCCCTGTCCATTGGCGTGCTCTCAAAACTCAATGAACGGCCGGCTTCCAATGCATCAATGATCACATATTCCTTGATATATGCATTCGATTTCATAATCTGGCCGGTTGCTGCATCGTACAAATGTAGAGGTGCCTGGTGCCCATATCTTTGCGGAAAGGTGGTCAGGGTCACACTGCGGCTTACGCCGCCGACTGTAGCGGTAGATATTATCTTGGTTAAGCGGTAATCCTGCTCAGGATCATCAACTGTTTCGATGGCAATATCAATAAAGCCAAACGACCGCCCAGGCTTTTCCAACTGAAAAGCACCAGTGTCGCTGTTATAGTAAACTCTGGCAAGCGGCCCTTCCAGTTTTGTTGCCGCACCTTTGTCAATCCAGGCAGCCCTGGCTGCCTCCGCTCCTGCATGAGCCAGATACAATGCCTGCGCATAAGCATCATTGCGGGCAGCGATTCTTATCTGAAACATACTGTACTGCCACAAGGCAGTAGCAAGCAAAGAGAGGACTACCAGTAACATCACTACCACCCCAATGGCAGCTATGCCTTGTTCGGATCTGATGTTCATAGGCAGCCCTCCCGTATCAGTTCCAATTTCTACCCGCTTCAGCGAAACTCCTGGCATCAATATGCCTATTTGTCTGGATACTGCAATTCGGTGCCAAGATAAATCTCCACTTCCCGTGCATCACCTGTACCAGCTTTTATTACCACCTTGTACTCGTCACTGCCCCACGGATCTTCCGGCCATTCGGCAATATAAGGCGCAAGAGCTCCCGATACAGCCGGTGTGAACTCATCATCACTGGTGCTTGTCGGCGAGTCTATCATCAGATACATCCTGGCAGCATTGAGCAGCATCCTGACATTTGCCTTATTGGCATTCTCCCGCGCGGTCTGTTGGATATTGCCAAACTGTTGAATGCCAAGCCCGGCCAGAACGCCAAGAATAAC
>JAAYNP010000101.1 GCA_012520795.1 Bacillota bacterium | reverse complement strand
GTTTTTTATACATGGTTGGCCTGCCCTCATATACCAAAAGAATAATCTCCTCATCACCAAGTTCATCCAGGCTCGGCAAAGGACTTGTTTTTGTATCAAGAAAGCTGGCCTTGTAAGCAGTCCGCAGGCTGTTGGTGATCTGCATCATGGCCAACTGCATATCCCCTTGAATCTCAGCAACAACGGTGGAGTCTACAAATGACTTGTGGGCGAAATAATAAATGGCAAACCCGCCGGAAATAATCAATCCCAACAGGCTTAACGCAACCATCAATTCAACTAGCGTGAACCCACTGTCGTTCCTCATCACTTGATCCACACCTTCATCTTCTACCGCTCAGTCTTCCAAAGCGGTGATAAACGTCACCAGCACTTCTTCTTCGCCACTCTTCACTGTGATTTTCGTTCCAGGGATCTCCAGCGTCTGTCCTGCACTGTCCATTGATCTGATGGGAAAAACCGTATCATTTGTCTCAGTTAGGCTGTGTTCGGCCATGAACACTTCCATCTGGCGTTGGAGTTCGGCCATATTTTGGTAACGCTCTCCCGCTTGAATAATGAAGCGGACGCTGGTGCTGATCATTGGGACAAACGCCACTGCAAGCAGAGCAATTAATACCAAGGCCACAACCACCTCAATCAGTGTCAACCCGGATTCATCTGATAAGAACCTGCCATCCATCTAAACCTCACCCCATTAATGCCTGCATGCTCTATTCCCAAACGAACATGTCCTTGTAGGCGTCATGCCTGTTCTGCTCTTCTTCTGGAATAGGAATCAACTGGCCTGGGCCAGGATGAAGAAGGTTTGTCCCATTTTCAAAATAGAATGCCTTCCCAGCCAACAGCACACCTTCATAGGTCTTAAGGTCTCTTATTTCGGGCGGGTCGTGTTCTGACAAGGTGTATTCATAGTAAGGGATAATAATCCACAACTTGAGTACGCGCCGCCATCTAAACTTCTTGGCAGTAACGGAAGTGCCGTCAAAGTATACAACTCCATAACGATTTCCGTCTTTTTCAATCCCCCTGCCATCAGGGACTTTGAGGATAATTGAATACTCGGTTTCTGGAGCGAATTGATCATTATCACGGTCAGCATATAACAGCGTAATGTTTTTGAAAAAGACATATTCCGCCTCAACATGCAATACCTTTGTTAGTGTATCACCTAAATACCAATCGCTTTTTCCGCCTTTCGCACAATCAATATCCATCTCAAAGTCGATAACTGTTGCTGAAAATGACTCATCCCTGTCCATTGGCTTGCTCTCAAAACTCAATGCACGGCCGGCTTCCAATGCATCAATGATCACATATTCCCTGATATATTCATTCGATTTCAAAATCTGGCCGGTTGCTGCATTGTATAAATTTAGAGGTGCCTGATGCCCATATCTTTGCGGAAAGGTGGTCAGGGTCACACTGCGGCTGACGCCGCCAACTGTAGCGGTAGATACTATCTTGGTTAAGCGGTAATCCTGCTCAGGATCATCATCTGTTTCGATGGCAATATCAATAAAGCCAAACGACCGCCCAGGCTTTTCCAACTGAAAAGCACCAGT
>JAAYNP010000100.1 GCA_012520795.1 Bacillota bacterium | reverse complement strand
CATTTCGCAGGGCCTGCTGAAACGCTGAAATACCCTTGCCTTCGAATATCTGCCGTACTGATTCCTCAACAACCTCCTTGAAGGATAACACTAGACTCTCATCGAATACTAAATCCATAGAAGATCTCACCTCTTGAGTACTTTGTACTCGTCCACGTGCAGGGACGGTGAGATCTTTTTCTATTTTCCAGGCATCATTCCCTGTCCGACAGTAATTTTATACTACGCCTTGCTCAAAAACAATCAGGCCCCGGAGGGCCTAAGCATTGACATCGAGAGCGGAGGCTGCCGACAGCAATTCTGCCTCAGGAGGCGGAAGATTCCTACCCAAACCGTTTTCCGGAGTCAATGCAGCTCTGATCACTTCTTCAATGGTGGAGACAGGTTGGATTTCAATACATTTGAACTCGGCAAACAGATCCTGCCAGTTATCCTTCGGGATTAAGACCTTTTTGACTCCGGCGAGTACGGCGGCTTCGATTTTTGCCACCACACCGCCAACGGGCCGGACTTCGCCATGGATGGACACTTCACCGGTCATAGCCACCTCGTGGCTAACCGTCTGCTTGGTAATTGCCGAATAAATCGCGGTGATGATGGAAACACCGGCTGAAGGGCCGTCAATGGGGACACCTCCCGGAAAGTTGATATGAATATCATAGTCGTGGGGGCGCAATCCCAAGTTCGCCCTGAGAACAGTCAAAACATTGTCGATTGATGAACGGGCCAAAGACTTGCGGCGCATGGTCCGGCCGAGTGCACCCGTTTCTTCCTCATCTACAATCCCGGTAATCTGGACCTGCCCGCGCCGCTGTTCGTCAATGGGTATGGCAACAGCTTCCACCTCGATCAAAGTCCCGAGGTTGGGCCCATACACTGCAAGCCCGTTGACCACACCAATTTGGGGGCAGGCAGGAATTTTGCAGTCAAGGCGCGGGCTGTACTGTCCGTTGTTGACCACCCATTCGATGTCTTTCTTCTCAATTGTCTTCCTTCGTTCAGAGAGCACCACCCCGCCGGCTATTTGAACGATATTCACAGCGTCCCGCCCATTATTGGCATATTTGGTCAGCTCAGACACAGCATCTTCAGAGATTTGGAAACTCCCTTTTTCTGCGGCGTTTTTGGCAATCTGGCCGATCTCCTTCGGTGTCAGGGCACGGAAATAGATTTCCAGGCAGCGGGATCGAAGGGCTGGAGGCAGCTCGTGAGGCATCCGGGTAGTGGCACCTACCAAGCGGAAATCGGCAGGCAGGCCACGCTGAAAAATCTCGTGAATATGCAAAGGGATGTTGGAATCCTCAGAAGAATAGTAGGCACTTTCCAAAAACACTTTACGATCTTCCAGTACTTTCAGGAGCTTATTCATCTGAATCGGGTGCAGTTCACCAATCTCATCAATGAACAGCACCCCGCCATGAGCTTTTGTCACCGCACCCGGTTTGGGCTGTGGGATTCCGGCAATCCCTAAAGGCCCGGCGCCCTGGTAAATCGGGTCATGCACTGAACCCATGAGGGGATCTGCGATTCCCCGATCGTCAAAGCGGGCGGTTGTGGCATCTATTTCCACAAATCTGGCATCACGCTGAAAAGGTGACAGTGAGTTCAGCTTTGCTTCCTCAAGGACAACACGGGCTGCAGCTGTTTTGCCGACTCCGGGCGGGCCATAAATAATCACATGCTGCGGGTTTGGGCCGCACAAAGCGGCTTTTAAAGCTTTGAGCCCGTCATCCTGCCCGATGATCTCGGAAAAGGTGGCAGGCCTGGTCAACTCCGCCAACGGCTCAGTCAGGGAGATGGCCTTTAATTTGCGCAGTTTTTCCAGCTCCTTTTTCGACTCCCGGTCAACAGCTGACTTGGTCCCCTGCTGCTGTTTAAGCAAGTTAAAAAAGTACAGCCCGATCACAATTGCGAAGAAGAAATTGATCAGTCCGAAGATTCCCATCAAATCCATTTCCTTACCTCCCTGGTAGCCTTAACAGATATAGTATTCCCGGCAGGGGGCAAAAAAATAAGGCAGGCGTCAATGCCTGCCCTCAATGCCTGCTTTATCCAAGACAGTTATTCGTCCACAATACGTCTATGCAGTCTCATTCTTGGATTTGTCCAATCTGATCAAACGCGGCGGTTCAAGTTTGAGCACAACCTCTCTTGTAATCACGCACTTCTTCACATCGTTCTCCGATGGAATCAGGTACATCGTATCCTGAAGGATGCTTTCCAAGATGGAGCGCAAGCCCCTGGCTCCCGTTTTTTGCTCTAAAGCCAGTTCAGCAATAGCTTCAAGGGCTTCATCCTGAAACTCCAGCTCAACGCCATCCATATCCATCAGCCGCCGGAACTGTTTAACCAACGCATTCTTTGGTTTAACCAAAATATCAATCAGCGCTTGTTTATCCAGGGCATCCAGGGACACAACCACAGGCACCCGCCCAATGAATTCCGGAATCAGCCCATATTTCAAGAGATCTTCAGGCATGATTTGACGCAGGATATCGCCGATCTTCTTCTCTTCCTTGGTTTTGATCTCCGCGCCGAAGCCCATCGTTTTTTGACCGACACGCCGTTCGATAATCTTCTCCAATCCGTCAAATGCACCGCCACAGATGAACAGGATATTTGTGGTATCGATCTGAATGAACTCTTGATGCGGGTGCTTTCGTCCGCCCTGAGGTGGTACACTGGCAATGGTCCCTTCCAGGATTTTTAAGAGCGCTTGTTGAACACCCTCGCCTGACACATCCCTCGTAATGGATGGGTTTTCCGATTTGCGGGCAATCTTATCGATTTCGTCAATATAGATAATGCCCCGTTCGGCTCTTTCCACATCATAGTCGGCAGCCTGGATCAGCCTTAACAGAATGTTTTCTACATCTTCACCGACATAACCAGCTTCAGTGAGGCTTGTGGCATCTGCGATGGCAAAAGGCACATTCAAGATACGCGCCAGGGTTTGCGCCAGCAAGGTCTTGCCGCTTCCGGTGGGCCCCAGCAGTAGAATGTTGCTTTTTTGCAGTTCCACCTCTTCGGCTCTGCTGGCGTTGGTGATCCGTTTATAGTGATTGTAAACAGCAACAGCCAAGGCCTTCTTGGCCTGCTCCTGCCCGATTACGTAATCGTCCAGCGTTTTCCGGATTTCCACCGGTTTGGGGACAGTATGCAGATCAGCGTCGTTCTCTTCAGTAAACTCTTCTTCTATAATCTCGTTGCACAGCTCGATACATTCATCGCAGATGTATACACCGGGCCCGGCGATGAGCTTTTTGACCTGTTCCTGCTGTTTGCCACAGAAAGAACACTTCAGTTGCCCTTTTTCATCGCCAAATTTTAACATCTGATCACCTCTCTCAAGCTTCTTATGCCTTGTTCATTTCGGCTCTGGTATACATGATCCCGTCTATGAGGCCGTATTGTTTCGCCTCTTCTGCTGACATGTAGTAATCCCGATCCGTGTCTTGCTCGATCCGCCCCATGGGTTGTCCTGTATGACGGTGGAGAATCTCATTGCCCATGTGTTTCAAACGCAAGATCTCCCTTGCTACAATCTCGATCTGGGTCGCCTGCCCTTGAGCCCCACCCATAGGCTGGTGAATCATCACCCTAGAATGAGGCAAGGCAAAGCGCTTGCCTTTGGCGCCAGCAGCCAGCAGCAGTGCCGCCATGCTGGCCGCCAAACCCACACAAATGGTGGATACATCCGGTTTGATATACTGGATTGTATCGTAAATAGCCAGTCCGGAATATACTTCTCCTCCGGGGCTATTAATATACAGATGAATGTCCTTGTTTGGGTCCTCAGATTCAAGGTAGAGCATTTGCGCCACAACCAGGTTGGCTATGTGATCGTTGATCGGCCCTCCCAAAAAAACGATCCGTTCTCTCAACAGACGGGAATAGATATCAAAGGCCCTTTCTCCCCGGTTGGTCTGTTCAACCACCATTGGAATCAATGTGCTCATTAACTGTTACTCCCCCTTCTTTAGCCTGAAATTCATCCTACACCTTTGCTGTTCATTCAGTTTCAGGCCCATTGTCATCAACAGGTTCCGCCCCTTTTGTGCCTGTATCGGCCGAATCCGCTATTTCATCGGCCACCTCAGTCACTTGAGCGTTGGCAATCAGGAAATCCCAAGTCTTGTCAATTCTGATCATGTTTGCCAACCGGTTTCTGCTCGATTCCATATTGGCACGGGCCTGCTCAGGATCGGGGCTGTCTTGGGCAAGTTCATCAATTTTACGGTCAATTTCTTCATCAGAAGCGGAAATTCCTTCCTTTTCTGCAATAGCATCAAGGATCAGGCCCCGCTTCAATTGATTGACAGCCTCGGGCTCCATTTCGCCTCTTAATTCTTCTTGGGTCTTCTGCGTATGCTCCAAATACCGCTCCAAAGTCATCCCTGAATATAAGAGGTTGGTTTCAAACTGGTTCATCATGTAGTCCAGCTGCTGATCGATCATGGATTTGGGAAGCACGATAGTGCTGGAGCCGATAATTTGCTCTATTAATCTATTCTCCATTTCATGTTTGGTTCCGTGGGTGATACGCTCTTCTAACCTTTTTCTAATATCTTCTTTTAATTCCGCCAAGGACTCATAGTCGCCCAAATCTTTGGCAAAATCATCGTTCAGTTCAGGTAACACCCGTTTCTTGATTCCGTTTATTTTAACAACAAAAGTTACATCTTTCCCGGCCAATTCCTGGGCATGGTAGTCTTCGGGAAATGTGACGTCAACTTCCTTTTCTTCATCTATGGACAGGCCAATCAGCTGTTCCTCAAAACCGGGTATGAACTGTCCGGATCCAATCCGCAAGGTGTACCCGCTGGCCGCCCCGCCGGGAAAAGGCTTTCCTTCCAGGAACCCTTTGAAATCAAGGTCGACATAATCGCCTTCCTGCACTTGATTCCGGTCCTCAACCGAGACCAATTCGCCGTGCTGCAGGTGCAGCTGCTCAAGTTCAGCATCAATATCGGCAGCAGTGACTTCCCGGATCCTTTTTTCCACCGGCAAACCGGTATATTGACCCAGTTCCACTTCGGGATAGATATCTACTTCAAACTCGATGCTCAACCCCTCACCGGGTTCAATTTTGTGAATATCGCAGCTGGGCTGATCTACAGGGTTGATCTTGGTTTGTTCTACCGCAGCCTCGTACAGCTGCGGAACCAGATAGTCCAGTGCATCTTCATAAAAGATACTGGCCCCGTAATACCTTTCAATGATCTTCCGCGGCGCTTTCCCTTTCCGGAATCCACGTATTTGCACTCTTTTGGCCACACGGCGGTACGCATGGGCCAACCCTTCCTCCAATTTGGCTGCATCCACTTCGACTGTTACCTTTACTCTGCTGTTTTCCAGGTGCTCCAGATTGACGTTCATTTTTGCTCCTCCCCACGATACTACCGGCATTAATTGGTAGTATTGACCGATTTTCTTTTTAATAACCGAATGCCGTCCACCTATGTAATTATAAACAAAAAAACGGAGCGGCAACTTTTTTCCTTACCGCCCTCAACAGACCATCATTTATGGTGCAGGCGGAGAGAGTCGAACTCTCACGGGGGGTGCCCACTAGATCCTAAGTCTAGCGCGTCTGCCAGTTCCGCCACGCCTGCATAAAAAGGAAAATGGTGAGCCATCCGCGATTCGAACGCGGGACACCCGGATTAAAAGTCCGGTGCTCTACCTGCTGAGCTAATGGCTCATCGTACTCCCATCGTACTAAGCCATTATAGCAGAGCGCCTATGGTTGGTCAAGGGCAAAACAGGTTTTCCTTCCCGCAGATCTCGTGTATAATATAATCAGCATACCAAAGGAGCGGTAAGCATGAAAGAGATTCCCCGCCGGTACTGGCGCAATTTGGACATACCACTTATTCTCGCTGTTTTGGGCTTATTCCTGCTTGGCCTGTTTGTAATCTATTCCGCATCGGCTTCGCGCCTGATCAATCTCAACAGCGATCCGTTCTACTATGTGAAAAGGCAAGTCATCGCGGCTGTTGTAGGCCTCACAGGGCTGATTGCCATCCTATCAATCGATTACCGGGTCTGGCGCCGCTGGGCCAAAATTGGGTATTTTCTTAGCATTTTGCTGCTGGGGGCGACACTGGTCATGGGCAGAATTGCCCAAGGTTCACAGCGCTGGTTCCGGTTGGGCAGCTTTAACCTGCAGCCGTCGGAAATCGCCAAAATAGTCATTATAGTTGTTCTCGCTCACTATTTGGAGAAGCCCGGCAGTTTCCAAGGAAAGAAAATCCTCTATCCCTTTTTGCTCATCACTGTTCCCATGGCGCTAATCATTCTGCAGCCAGATCTGGGTACTTCCATAGTCTTTGTTGGTATTGTTTTCGCCATGACCTATGTTGCCGGAGGCAACATCCGCCACCTGGGGCTGATTGCCTTGATTGGGATTGTTGCGGCCACTGCGGCTATTCTGCTTTCATACTATAAGGTGGTCAAAATCATCCAGCCGTATCAGCTTAGGCGCCTGCTGGCCTTTATCGACCCATATAGTGATCCCACCGACTCAGGTTGGAATGTGATTCAATCCATGGTCGCCATCGGCTCCGGCGGATTTCTCGGCAAGGGTTATTTAAACGGCACCCAAAGCCAGCTGTACTTTTTGCCTGCCAACCATACCGACTTTATCTTTTCCGTGGCGGCTGAAGAATTTGGTTTTGTAGGCGCAAGCCTCATATTGTGCACCTATGCTTTTCTAATTTGGCGTGGCATCAAAATCGCCCTGCTGGCAAAAGACCGTTTTGGCACACTGCTGGCTGTGGGGTGTGTCAGCTATTTTGTCTTCCACCTGATCATCAATGTTGGCATGACCGTCGGGATCATGCCGGTTACAGGCCTGCCGCTGCCCTTTTTGACTTACGGCGGCAGCACGCTGTTAACCAGCCTTATGGCCGTCGGGATCCTGCTCAATGTAGGCTTACGCAGGCAAAAGATTATGTTTTAGCGATAAAGCCAGCGTTAACATGGTCGTTGCTGCATAGAGGCTGCAGGTGGCCGCCGCCACCACTCCCGAGTCGTTGAAAACCAAGGCGCTGACTGTTCCAGAAAGCGTCCCCGCTATACCAACAACTATGCTCGGGTGATACTGCATCAGCCACTGCAAAAAGCGGCTGGGCCAAAAAAGGCTTGCTCCCATGGCGGCGATCCCCATAATTAGAACCCTGCTCCAAATGCTGTAACGCAGCAGCCTTAAGTTGGTGCTCAGTTTGCGTACGACGATATCCCATACGGCTGCCGCACCCTCCCGGCTGATCAGCGCTTTGGTCTGGCCGATGTGGGACTGCAGAGCCTCGGGGCGGCTGGAATCGAACAGCATGAGGCCGGCCAGTGCCAAGACGACCAGCACCGCAATTAAAAAAACCCCAAACCAGGACATCCGCCTGTGGGCCAACTGCCAGGCAACGCCAAACCCACAGATGGCTGCTACAGTCCCCCCTACATTGGTACCCCATTGAGGGGCGGCAATCACCGCACTGACACCGGCAAACAACAGCAAGTCCCCGGCAGCCCATGTCTTTTTGTCTCTAATCATGTCTTTGAAAGCAGCCCAACCCATGATCAGCGAGCCAATCAAGATGCCCATATATTCATTGCCCAAACCGTAGTAACGAGCGCCTCCCACCGGATCATAACCCAGAACTGAGTACCTAATCCACTGCGAACCTCTTAAGATGTCCGCAGTTACCAAAGCAGCGGTGGCAAGGGATATGATCATGACCATGACCAGTGGGCCCCTGGCCCAGCCATTCAAAACAAATAGGGCAGCGGCTGCCGCCAGCGGCCAGAACCAGCCTTGAGGCAAGACCAGAAGCATCAACGGCAGTGACATGCATACCAAAAGCGCGAGCTGGACCAGGCGGACGAACCGGCGGTCGACAGCTCTGGGGATGATCAGCAGTGCCAATGTGAGGATGTACAACATGATTTGAATCCCAGTCAACCACCGCAGTACTTGGTTCCGGTAACGGTGAACCTGGAACACCCTCGCTTCCAACTGTTTAATCAGGCCTAGCGCCTTGCCGGTCTGCATCGGCTCCACACTAACGGTCCGGCCCAACATCGGCCCTTTATCCAGGCCAAAAACTTCCACTGCAGTGGGTGCCACATCAATATTGCTCACCAGGCCCGGCCAGCGTGTTGTCCCTGAAGTCAGCATCCCTGCCCCCTTTCCAATGATCACAAGCGGCGCCAGCCACTGCCCGATGTCGGCCCGGTGATAATCAGGGAATGGTGCCGCAATCACAATCACCGCGTCTGGAAGGGTTAGGTGCAGTTGGGCAATCAAGCCCCAGGCTTCGCTTGCCGCCCGCCTTCTCAGCACTTGATGCTGTTCAGGCAGCAAGTGCCCGGTCAAAGAATCCAAGCGGAACGGGTCGCCCAGATCGACTATGGCTGCGTCGACTCCTGCATTGAGCACAGTTTCGGCCAACAGCTGATAATCAGTGCGTTTTCCATGGGGGTAATCCGCATCATCAATCAAGAGGCGTGTGGAAACCAGCCCGCGGGCAGCCTTGCCTTCGGCATCCATCCCCACCAACGCAGCCCAGCGCACCCGCTGGTCGCTGAGATCACTGCTGCCAAACACCCCCAGCTGTACGCCGGATTGTCCAAGGCATTCAGCCAGCGCCCCAACCTGCAGTGGATAACTTGCTTGTGATGCTGCATTGATAATCATGGCTATCTGCGGATTGACAATCTCTTCTGCCGATGCTTCCCGGCCTGTGCGGGTGGAGTAGATCCTGTGGGCTGGAAACCCATGGATAAACTCATCACCGTGGAGCATTAATGCAGCGTTTTCCACACCAAAGGCCCTGGAGCCGCTGGCAATAGTCAAGTAGGCGCCTGAAACTAGGCTGCCGCTTCCCGCACGGACATTCATCGTCCCTACTGCCATGATCCCTTCTTCATACAGAGGGCTGGCCTCCACATCTTCCCAGGCCAGACCATGCCACAAAACCAGCAGCAACCTTGGCTGAGCTGCTGCGGAAGAAGATACAACAGCCATACTCCAAACAACGAGCATTAAGCAACAGCACCATTTACACAACTTCACAATCCGGCCCCTTCCTCGATCAACAACCGGTACTGCATTCTTGTTGCCTCGATCATCTGCTCGATCCCAAATGACCTAAGCACCCGCTGATGATTATAATCACCCATTAGCTTGGCTTTCCCCGGATCCTTGGCAATCTGGATTATTGCTGCGGCAAGGGCGGGAATATCCCGGGGTGGAAAGAAAAAACCGCTCTTACCTGGGACAACAACCTCCCTCATGCTCGGCAGATCGCTTACCACAAGGGGCAGCTTCGCAGCCATTGCCTCCAGAACACTTACACTTAAGCCTTCACTCCAACTTGGCAAAACAAAAAGATCCCAGCCGACCATTAACGCCGGAACATCATGGCGGTAGCCGAGAAACTGGACATAGGAACCAAGCCCCAGAGCTCTGCTGTAGTGTTTCAAAGAGTCCCGCATCGGCCCATCACCGGCTATTAAAAACCTGGCTTGCGGGAAGATGTTCTTTAACAGCGCAGCAGCCTGCAGCAAATCGGTAATCCCTTTCTCCGGGATCAGCCGGGCAACTGCGCCAATGGCAAACTGATCGGGATCAAGCCCCATTTCCCTGCGGGCTTCAGTTCTGGAGCTGCCGCTGAAGCGCCGGTGATCAACACCGTTGCGGATAGTCACGATTCGATCAACGGGAACATACTGCAAAAACTCATACCCTACGGCATCCGAGACAGCTATTATTCGGGTAACCGCACGCAAGAGCCGGCGCATTGCCACTTCGTGGGCAACCCTGTTCAATCGGGACTTGGGTTTGGGCAGGCAGTTGTGGGCTGTGAACAGCAATTTGCGCGCCCTGCTCAGTGCGGCTGCCGGCACTGTGATTTGTACTGATTTAAGGCCGTGAATGTGCACCAACCTGGGTTTAATGCTCCGCAAGGTTTTGCTTAACTGCCAAATTGCTTTTAAGTCTTGGGTTAGATCCAAGCCGTCAACGATCGAAATCGGATAAAACGGGTTGCCGCCTGCCCATTCTCTTAGTTCCTCAGGGCCGCAAATGCAGATTTCATATTGGCTGCCCAGCCCCGTCAACAAATGATCCAGGTGTTGCTTGATGCCACCTGCAGCAGGACGTATAACCCATGCCACCTTCAATGGTTTATCCCTTCCTTCGCTGTAGACAAGCTTATTTATTACCCGTTTCTGGGCAACCTATTCTTGAGGAGGTCATTCAATGGGTAAACCGTTATTCCTGATCTGTATGCTTATTGTTGCCGTGATTATCTTTAATACATATCAAGGGTTTGTCCAAAACCGGGGCGGGGAGCCCCAGCTGGGGCCCGACATCCGCAATGCCGGCCCCAATTTTCAAGGCTTGACGGACAAGGTCGCTCAAGCGGTCTTGAATAATGATTGGGGTTTGTGCCGTTATTACAGCGATCAGCTGCAGATGGCCTGGGATCGCACCAAACCAAGCTCGCCGCACAGACTGGACTCGATCCTGGAAGTCGATCAGGTCCTCGCCAAACTCCATGCCCTCGTGCTCAAGCAGGATCAAGCAGCTGCCCTAAACGCCGCGGCCCACCTGACCAGGTTATTCTCAGAACTGGCTTA
This sequence comes from Bacillota bacterium, assembly GCA_012520795.1. Classification (GTDB taxonomy): domain Bacteria; phylum Bacillota; class Limnochordia; order Darwinibacteriales; family DTU012; genus DTU012. Next base: position 35,171 of record JAAYNP010000100.1, on the reverse strand, counting down.
CGATTGACCCTGCATGTTTTGTTAAAAACCCAATCCTTGCAGGAACATCAGCGGTTGTGCAGAACCTTGTAGATAGCAATTACATGGAAGCGAGTGTTGCTGTTTATGAGTGTAGCGATCATTGCCAATCCATCCGCAGGGCGTGGGCGGGGCCAACTTGTCATTAATAAAATCGCCGGCGTCATCCGTGAACGCCGGCTTGATTGTGAGCTGATCACCACCACCGGCCCGGGCCACGCTGTTGAGTCGGCAGCCAAGGCCAGCCGAAGCCACGAAATAGTTGCCGCCCTCGGCGGCGATGGCACAATCAACGAAGTAGCTGCCGGAATCTGGGAAACCGAGGCGAAGCTCGGCATCATCCCCGGCGGTACAGGCAACGACTATGCCCGGGGGCTGGGCCTTCCCAGGGAACCGGGCGCCGCCCTGGATGTAATCCTGACAGGAAAGACTGCAAAGATGGATGTGGTCCGGGAAAAGGATCGGATCTTCTGTGTGGTGTCAACCATCGGATTTCCTTCCACGGTCCTGGAGTATGTCAATGACCGCTGCGACTCCTGGATCAAAGGATCACCGGTTTTTCTGGCGGGCGTATTCCACACCATCAGGCATCTGCAGTGCTACCGGGCACAAATCAGCATCGACGATGCCAAAATCGAGACTGACGTTGTCGGCGTAGTCCTAATGAACATGCCCTGGGGAGGCGGGGGCCTTAAATTTGCGCCTGCGGCCAGATACGACGATGGCATGATTTCTGTGGTGATTGTAAAATCCATTGGCCGATGGGGGCTGATGCGGGCACTGCCTTCAGTATATTTCGGCAAACATGTGAACCACCCCAGGGTGGAGATCCTGCAGGGGAAAAAAGTCTGCGTTGAAACAGATGTGCCGCTGTCCAAGTCCTTTGACGGCGATCTCGAAGGTGTGACTCCATATCAGGCAGAGATCCATCCAAAGGCAGTATCAGTGATCGTCAGCAGTTCTAAGTAAGGCAAAAAAAATGGGGTGAGTAACCGGATTCGAACCGGCGACCTCCAGGGCCACAACCTGGCGCTCTAACCAACTGAGCTATACCCACCGCATTATGATTAACTTGATATTAGATTTGTTCACATGGCGCGCCTGGCAGGATTCGAACCTGCGGCACTCGGATTAGAAGTCCGATGCTCTATCCCCTGAGCTACAGGCGCACTTTTTCATGACTGGAGCGGGTGAAGGGAATCGAACCCTCACTGCTGGCTTGGAAGGCCAGTGCTCTACCATTGAGCTACACCCGCTTTTTTGATATCTATGGTCGGGGCGAGAGGATTTGAACCTCCGACCTCCTGCTCCCAAGGCAGGCGCGCTAGCCAAACTGCGCTACGCCCCGCAGACTTGCATGCCATTGGACTGACAAATGTTATAATACCACACAGGCAGTGCTGTGTCAATATGCAGCCAGAGCAGTTCAGGCAAATTTCTCCCTCAAACCCTGCCGCAGTTGAGCCAAAGCCTTGGCCCGATGGCTGATCCTGTTCTTGACTTCCGGATCCAGTTCAGCAAAGGTTTGAGACAATTCCGGAACAACAAACAGCGGATCATAGCCGAAACCGTTGTTTCCCCGTGGTTCAAACGCTATCTTGCCCGGACAGGTTCCGGTATAGGTGATTACTTCACCTTCGGGAGTGGCCAAAGCGATGACACAAACAAAGCGGGCATCCCGCTTCTCCCAAGGGACACCGCCCAGTTTTGACAGCAGTTTTTCATTGTTAAGCTGATCATTGGTGGGACTTCCTGCATAGCGTGCCGAATGCACCCCCGGCTCTCCATTAAGCCAATCCACCATCAATCCCGAATCGTCGGCAAGGGCCATACAGCCTAGTGCTTTTGCTGCTGTCAAAGCCTTCTTTACTGCATTATCCTCAAATGTAGCGCCATCCTCAATGACTTGGGGCAGGCCGGCTTCATCGGCCCCTTTGACCACCAAAGGCAAATCCGACAGGATAACTTTAATCTCCCCGACCTTGTGCAGATTTTGAGAAGCGACTACCAGAACTGGTTTAGGCATTAGGCGCTCCACCCCACAGGCTTGTCAGGTTTGCAGTCAATTCCTGCCTTTCGAGTCTGACGAGCTCATCGATCCCCTTTTCCGCCAAATCGAGCATGGCCAGCAGCTGTTCCCGGGAGAACGGCTGCTGTTCAGCTGTCCCCTGCAGTTCAACCAGTTTTCCGGAACCTGTCATGACTACGTTAAAATCAACCTCAGCTTGAGAGTCCTCCAGGTAGCACAAGTCCAACAAAGCCACTCCGTCCACAATGCCCACACTGACTGCGGCCAAATAGTCATTGACTGGCAGGAATTCCCAGTTTTCCTGCTCTTTGAGCTTTGTCAAAGCATCCACCATCGCGATGTAGGACCCGGTTATGGAACTGGTACGAGTACCGCCGTCCGCTTGGATCACATCACAATCGATCCAGATAGTCCGTTCACCAATGGCCTTCAAATCAACCACAGCCCGCAATGCCCTACCGATCAGCCGCTGAATCTCAAGGGTGCGCCCGCTCTGCCTTCCCCGGGATGCCTCCCTTAAGTTCCGTTCCTCTGTCGCCCTGGGCAGCATGCCATATTCAGCGGTAATCCAACCTTCGCCCAAACCCCGGAGAAACTGAGGTACCTTATCCTCTATCGTAGCTGTGCAGACTACTTTTGTGTCACCAACAGTGATCAACACCGACCCTTCCGCATACTTGATATAGTTGCGCTCAATTTTCACCGGGCGCAATTGATCCGGTTTGCGGCCATCAGTCCTTTCCACTGATCATACCTCCATTTATCTGATTTGAACTGTTCACGGATGATGCCAAGCCTTGAACGAGCCGGCGGAAGTGTTCACCGCGGGCTTCAAAACCGGGATACATATCGAAACTGGCACACGCTGGCGACAACAACACCACATCTCCAGCCACCGCCATCTGAGCAGCGACAGCAACTGCCTGTTCCAGATCGCCTGCCCGGTAAATGTGGTGATAATGCGGTGATGCCTCTCTTACCGCTGCTTCAATCTGGCCTGCTGTTTGTCCCAGCAGAATCAACGCCTTCACCTTTTGGGACACCACTTTGGCAAATTCCGCAAAACCTAACTTCTTGTCATACCCGCCGGCAATCAAAATCAGGGGCCTTCCGCCAAAACTGTTGATGCCGGCAACAGCCCTGGCAGGGCTGGTGGCAATCGAATCATTGTAATAGTCTACCTGGTTGACAGCTGCAATATGCTCCAAACGGTGAGCAACCCCTTTAAACCCTGACGCTGCCTGACAAATCCCCTGCCAACTTCCACCGGCACAGTAAGCCAGCAGCGCAGCAGCCATCACATTTTCCATATTATGCTCCCCAATAAGGCCAATGTCCTGCTTCGCTATTAAGGGCACTATTCCTGCCCGATCCTGAAAAACAAGCCGCTGCCCGTCAAGGAAAATGCCGGGGTTGACCCTAGCCTTGCGGCTGAAGAAAAACACTTGCCCTTTTGCTTCCTGGGCCATGCAGCGTGTTACGGGATCGTCATAGTTGAATAAGGCCACGTCCTCAGGCGTCTGATGGAGGTAGATCTGCTTTTTGGCCTGGATATAACTTTCCATAGACAAATGCACATCAAGATGATTCTCACTGATGTTGGTCACCAACGCCCCGTGAGGGCTCTGATTTAGAAGCTCCAGCTGAAAACTGGAAAGTTCAAGGACGATCGGTTCATCTTCAGGTATCTGTTCTATTTCTCCAATCAAAGGGACGCCGATATTGCCCCCCACATGGCATTTGACCCCACTGGCCTTAAGCATTTCCCCAACCAAAGTGGTGACAGTGGTTTTGCCGCTGCTGCCGGTAATGCCGTAAATAGGTGCTTTGGCCAAGGCAAAAACCAGGGCAATTTCACTTAACACCGGGACTTGGCCGACCAACGCTTGGATCTCCGGAAGATGCTTGGGGATTCCAGGAGTTAAGAACACAGCATCATACTGCTCCAATCCACTTAAATAATCCGGGCCCATGCGGCAGTCAACACCTAACCCGTGCAGCAGCTTCGCCCGATCGCCCAGTTCAACCTCGCTTTTCCGATCCCGTACCGATATGGATGCACCTTGTTTGACCAGATAATCGATGAGGGGCATGTTGCTGATTCCCAAACCCACCACTGCCACATGCTTCCCAGCCCAATTGCTCATTGATCATTCTCTCCCCGCCATACTGGAGCCAGCTCCAATAAAAAGGATTGGATGGCCCCCGGCTTTTCCTCATCCAGTTTGTGGTGATGCACCGGCCCAATCTGCCTGCCAACAAAAAAACTGGCTTTAGCCTGAAATTTGTGTGGATTGCCGCTTGCCCAGAATATGTCCTGCGGATTGCCGCTATCGGCATAACCGTTTTCCTTAAGCCATTTAAAGACATCCTGGGCTGTTTGATGAGCCGGATCTATGATGGCGATCTCTTTCCCGGCAATCCTGCGGATCGGTTCCAAAAGGAACGGGTAATGAGTGCAGCCCAAAATCAGGGTGTCGATATCTGCTTTCAGAAGCGGCTCCAAATACTGCTGCAGTGCTGCCTCAACTTCAGGGCCCGCCGTTTTGCCCGCCTCAACCAAAGGGACCAGTTTGGGGCACTTCTGGGCAAACAGCTGCACATCCGGTGCATGCCTGTGAAACCGCCTCTGATAGCTGCCGCTGTCAACAGTGCCTACTGTCGCCATCAGTCCAATCCGCTTGTTTTTGGTGGCCGCAATTCCTTCTCTGACTGCCGGCTCAATCACACCAAACAACGGAACGCCTGCCGTCAGCCGGAGAGTGGGCAATGCCAGGGCGGATGATGTGTTGCAGGCGGCTACGACAGCTCTGACCTTGTGCTGTTTTAAGAAACTGATGATCGTATGGGAATAGAACAAAATCTGTTCCCGAGCCTTCTCCCCATAAGGTACGTGAGCTGTATCAGCGTAATATATTAAGTCCTGTTTAACCAGCCTTTTCAAGGCAAGCCAAACGGTTAACCCGCCCACACCCGAATCATAAATGCCAATCGGTGCATGTGACTGCTCCATATCTAATCCTCCACTTATAATTATTATCGTGCTCCGATTGATGATTCATCTCTTCGCAGCGGCAGTGATACATCCACATGGCCGGCGATTGTGTCAACCCTTCGCCCTTCAATCAGAATTTGGACATAGTCAAGGGACGGGTCTTCTGTCAACGTATTTACCAGCCCATAAACAGTGACCAATTCCGAAGCGCTGCCGCCGGGGTGGTTTTCCATAAGAGCCTTGTTAAAATTTACCAAGATGAGGTTGCCTTCAATCTGATAACTGATAACTCTCGTACCGGGCGGGAAAACAGGCTTGAGGCCTTTCAGGCGGGGTCCTGTGACCAGCGCCTGCAGGCGGCTGTTGATGGTGGGCATGCCAAACCGGAGCTCTGGTACGAGGTAGCTGTCTGTGCCAGAACCAAAATATACAGCCCACAACTGATCACTAACTGTCGGCAAAGCAGGCTGTACCAGACTAAGCCGCAGAGCGAAAACAGCGCTCGCAATCAGCAGTGTCACAGCTATCCACTGTTTGTGCCTGGTCATGATCGATCAACACCTGCCAGCTAGCGATAATTCCTGAAAAACGTCAAAATACCGTAAAGCAGGCCTTCCGCAATTTTCACTTGATAATCCGGGTCATTCAACAGAGCTTCTTCTTCAGGGTTGCTGACAAATCCTACCTCAACCAAAACTGCAGGCATATCCGTATGGTTCAACACCTGCAGATCGGTCCGGGGCCGCACGCCCCGATCCTTGGCGCCGAGATGGCTCACAAGTTCCGTTTGGACTGTCTGGGCAAAGCGGAAGTTCTCCAGATACAAGGGATTGTACAAAGTCTCCACACCTTTGGCTGAAGTTCCTTCATACGAATTGGCGTGGATCGAGATCAGCACCTCAGCATTGACCATATTGGCTATGGGAGCGCGGTCAAAATGTGATACATAGCGATCTTCATTGCGGGTATAAACCACAATTGCCCCATTCTCTTCCAACAGTCTCCCAAGTTCAAGCCCGATGGGCAGTACAACATCCTTCTCAAAAACACCCAGCACATTTCCAATAGTCCCCGGGTCGGACCCCCCATGGCCCGGATCGACGGTGATGATCCGATGGGCCAAAGGCAGGCTATCATCAATTTCAATGTCTGTCGGGATCACAGGATACAGTTCCACCGGTTCAGCTGTTTCCAAGGCCAGCTTTGCCTGGTATTCCTCCTCCGTACCCTCAAACAGGACAATTTCATAGCGGCCGTCTATTTCTTCGACCCCAACCGGGATCATAGGCCCATCCAAATCCAACACAACCCTGGCCACTGAAGGGCTGTTCTGGCTGATCCGAATCGCTCGCAGCGGCGGATCGCCCACCTGAATCTCCCTGGCTCCCTCAAGCAAGGTTGTATTTTGAAAGTCCAATACCAACCGAATTGGCGAAGGCAGGACCTGTACCCTGAACACAGGCTGTTCATTGGCATAGAACCAGATCCGCGGGTTTTGCCCGTCATCCCGATAATAGCCAATATCGCCCATTTGATAATTGAACTCGACCTCTAAACCTCCTTCAGGCCAGCGGTTAATCTGGTAGTCTGTTGCTCGGTTTAACTCGATAACAAGCCTGATCGTGCGTTCATCAAACCGGGCACCGCGAATGCGCTTCACAATGGGATCGTCAATTGCCTGCTCAGTAATGGGCTCTTCCCAATCAACATCGGTTAGATCAATAACCATGCGGTCAGGGTTAGTTAAGAGAAAACTCTTATATGCAGGAAACCCCTGGATATCGATGAACACTCTTGATCGGGACCCGCCCAAAAAAACAACCTCGTTTAACAGCGGGATACCAGAAACATCACTGAACTCAAGATCGGGATCAAGAAAGTCAGGCAGCTGCAGACTCACAGGTTCTGATTCGTAGCGGGAAGCGATCCAATCAGCCATTTCCTCGGTCAAAACCACATACAGGATGGCCTGTGCAGGGTCGAAGTTCAGGCGCAGGCCCAACAAGTCAACAATATAGCGCAACGGCACCATGATCTCCCCATGGCTCAGCTGCGGTGCCACGGACATGGCCTGCTCCTCTCCGTTCACCAATACTCGACTAGTACCTGTCTTCCCCGTGATGGTATACATGGGAAATTTAATCGTGATCTCACCGGAATCAAGGTTGCTTTCCACTTCGGCTCCCATATCGTGCTCCAATACAGAAACCGGGATTAGTATATTGCCGTTCACCACCAAAGATTCCTGCAGATCCACCTCACGGCTGCCCACATAAAAACGGAAACTTGCTTCAACCTCCATACTGGGCACCAGTAAAGCAGTCAGTACGGCAGACAATACGAAAACCAATATGAGTCCACTTTTTCCCATGTTGATCCTCCTAGAAGCGCTTTCACCGGAAAATTCGCTTTTTTTCCTGGGAAATCCTGCCTGCAGGGAAAGTTAACGCAATCTCTGGGCCTTGCTTGCGGCCTATGTTTCAGTTTGCTATACTATAAATACCGATCAAGTGTTCAAAAACTAGGGGGTAACCCGGTGGATAACATGACAAAGGTCATTGTCGACAACCGCAAAGCACGGCATGATTTTCACATAATTGAAACTATCGAGACAGGCATCGCCCTAAAAGGTACTGAAGTTAAATCCCTGCGCCTGGGTAAGGTCAATATCCGGGACAGCTTCGCCAGAATCAAAGACGGTGAGGTGTTTCTCCACGGCATGCATATCAGCCCATACGAACAGGGCAACCGCTTCAACCATGATCCCTTGCGCATCCGCAAACTGCTTCTGCACAAACGGGAAATCATAAGATTGGCCGGGAAAATCCAGGAAAAAGGTTATACTCTGGTGCCCTTGAGCCTGTACTGGAAAAACGGCAAATGCAAAGTGAACCTGGCGCTTGCCAAGGGCAAACGCCTCCATGACAAAAGGGAAACCATTGCCAGAAAAGATGCGGAACGCCGCATCCAGCGGGCGATCAGAGAAGCAAATATCCATTGATTTCAGATTCAGTCTGTGGTATACTATGCGTACATCAATGGGGGTGAATTAGGTTCGACATAGGTAGAAATGGCATCAGCAGCGAGCCGAGGTCCCCAATACCTCGTTAAACCTTGGGACATAAAAATAAGTGCAAACAACAAATATTCCTTAGCTGCTGCGTAGCAGGCTAACGCCTCTTTGTTCCCTGCCTGTGGGAGCACTGCAGGTGTCATAACAGCAGGCTACCTGAACAGCCCAACCCGGGGTTGTTTGGGGAAACTTACAGGGTTAGCCGTCTGCTCACCTGGCTGCAGAGAGGGGCAGATAGCGAAAGCTTAAACTGCAGCTGCGCTCGGAGATACTGGTGTGGTTTCACTTATGGACAGCGGTGCAACTCCGCTCACCTCCACCATAAAGATCCGGAAATTAAAAAAACCTGGCAGCTGTTTCCATAAACTGCCAGGTTTGTTTATTCAACCTTCTAAATCAGGCTCAAAATCACCGCCATCAACATAAAGGCAACAGCTAAGTACTGGGTGGATTTTTCCAACACGATCTCCTTACGGGACGCTTTGCCAAAAAACATCTTGCCCCCGCCGCCAATCGAGCCCAGGCCTTCACCTTTGCTCTCCTGCAGCAGCACGGTAACGATCAACCCTATGCAAATCAAGAATTGAACGACCATCAAAAAGGTTACCATATCTAAGCAGACACCTCCCTGCCCTACGATTCCAACTCCTAGTCTAACACAGATTCTGTTTCGATGCAACCTATTAAAATCACTCCAGGCACAGGACGGCAACTGACATTGGCGGCAGCTTCACCGTCAAGGTCTGCCCGCGTATTACCGCCTGATCAAACGGCTGCGGTTTGACCAGCTCAGGCTGATCAAATGTATTGTGGGCATTCATGGCATTGGCAGTAAGGGCCGTGCCTGTAACACGCCCAGCTTCCATGCCTCGCAAATCGCAGTTTACTTCCGCTTCATGCTCAGGATCAAGATTGCATAAAGAAATATGGATCTGTCCGGCTTGATTTCGGGAAGCGGAAGCAGTCACCTGCGGAACCGATTCTTCACCGTACTGGTACCGGCCGCTTTCACAGACCAGCTCAACTGCTTCTGCATCCTGATGGACTTTGTACATGTCAAAGACATGATACGTAGGTGTCTTGACCAGTTTGTCCCCTTCAGTAAGCAATATGGCCTGGAGCACATTCACTGTCTGGGCAATGTTTGCCATGTGGACCCGGTTACAATGCTTGTGGAAAATGTTGAACGTGATCCCGGCTACCAGAGCGTCCCTGATTGTATTCTGCTGATAGAGGAATCCTGGGTTGGTTCCCGGCTCCGGATCATACCAGGTACCCCACTCATCCACAATCATCCCGACTCTTCCTTGTGGATCGTAGTGGTCCATAATTTTGCTGTGCCGGGCGATGAGGTCATCTATGGCCAGCGCCTTTTTCAATGTAACAAACCACTCGCTGTGGTCAAATACTGTAGCCGAACCCTTTTTGCTCCATGTATGCGGCACGGTGTAATAATGCAGGCTCAACCCGTTCATCATTCGGCCCGCTTCGCGCATCAAAACTTCAGTCCAGCGCAAATCGCCGCCGTTGGAACCACAGGCTATTTTGTAAATCCTATTACCGCCGAAATTCCGCACATAGGTGGCATAACGCCGGAACAGATCAGCATAGTATTCAGGGCGCATATGCCCGCCGCAGCCCCAGTTTTCATTGCCGACACCAAAGTAAGTCAGCTTCCACGGCTCGTCCCGGCCGGTTTCCCAGCGCAGTCTAGCCATTGGTGAATCACCATCGAAGGTGATATACTCGATCCACTGCTGCATTTCATAGACCGTACCACTGCCCACGTTGCCGCAGATGTACGGTTCAGCACCGGTTAACTCGCACAACAGCATGAACTCGTGGGTACCGAAATGGTTGTTTTCCACCACACCACCCCAATGGGTGTTAATCATGCGCGGCCGCTGCTCCCGGGGGCCGATGCCATCCTGCCAATGGTACTCATCGGCAAAACAGCCGCCCGGCCAACGCAGGACCGGTATCTTGATCTGTCTTAACGCATCAATTACATCATTGCGGATCCCGCCCGTATTCGGGATTTCTGAATCCTCTCCAACCCAAATACCGCCATAGATACATCGTCCCAAGTGTTCGGCAAAATGCCCGTAGATGTGTTTGCTGATTTTACCCAGTTTTACATCAGCATTGAGAATCATTTTTGTCATTGCAAGCATCCTCCCTCCGGCCTGCCGGCCTCTTCTTATTATCTTCTATTCTTCCCCTACTCAACCAATCCTGTTCGCTCGATACTTTCTGTAAACCATCTCTGGGCGATAAAATACAGGACCAGAATCGGCACAATTACCAAAAACGCCCCGGCCATCCGTACCGGTTCAGTCATGGTACTCAGCCCATATGGATTGACATCGTATATTTCATCCAAAGTCTGCTGCAGGCCCTGCAGCCTGCGGACCAGCGACCACATATCCTGATTGGATATGAACATCGACGGCAGATAGTAATCGTTCCAGTGCCATACGAAAGAAAAGAGGCTGACCACCAGCACCGCCGGCTTTGCCAAGGGCAGCATGATGCGGGCAAAGATGGTAAGCGAATTTGCACCGTCAAGCCGGGCAGCTTCCTCCAGCGACTGGGGCTGGCCCAGGAAAAACTGCCGGTAGATAATGATAAACAGGCTGCCTTTCAAACCCAAACCCAGCATTTCCGGAACAATCAGCGGATAGTAGGTGTTCAGCCAACCAAAGTTCCGGTACAATAGGTATAATGGGATCACAATTGTCTGCGGCGGCACTATGAAGGTCAAAAACACCAGCATAAACAGGAGATTCTTACCCGGGAATTTGTAACGGGCAAAGCCGTACCCCGCAACTGCGCAGGACAAAGTCTGGGCAGCCGTGGCAATCAGGGCGATAAACACTGTTTGGCCCAGCCCATGCCAGTACTTTAGGCCTTCGAAGGCTTTGGCCAGATTGTCCCAGTATAACTCTGTAGGGATCCAGCGAATGGTAGGGTCAACCAAATCCAACGTGCTCATCATCATCGTGGAGAGCATGTATAAGATCGGATAGACATAAATCAGGGCCACATCGATCAGCAAAATCATGACAATCATTCTGGCAACAAGGCCAGAACGCATACCCCGCCCCATGAGCAGACTGCGCAGCCGCAGCCACTTAGGCTTCAGCCGCTGCTTGATTGTCTCCGCCCTTGAACCTTGGCTTGTCTTGGCAATCACTGCGATCCCTCCTTAATACCGATGCACTTTCCGCATGCCGACAGTATAAATAAGCACCAGCGCCACTAGAATCAAGGCAAAATAGATCCAACCCAAGGCAGCCGCATAGCCCATGCCCGTCCGCACACTGAACATATGGCTGTTGATCAAGCCCAACATCTGGTTAAAAGGCGATACCGAGAGCTCAACAATTGTGTAGACAGTAGTCAGGACGATAAACGGCCTAAGCGCTGGCAGCGTGATTTTCCAGAAAGACTCCCAGCGGCCGGCCCCATCAATCGCCGCCGCTTCATAGACAGTGCTGCCGATAGTCTTTAATGCCGCCAGAATTAAAAGGATCTGCACTCCCGAGCTCCATAAGACCAGCGTAAAGCGGGACAGCACAGCAGAAACCGGCTCATTTAGCGACGGCGGCAGGGCAGAGATCAGTATGTTAAAAACATTAAACCGCTGAATAAAGCTGCCGCCGCCGGCACCAAGATCAAAGAGGGTGGTAATCACCTGGCTGGTGGAGAAAATGACCGGCAGGAAGAATATGGCCCGGAAAACACCCCTGCCCCAGACATCCTCATTGATTAACAGCCCAACCAACAATGAAAAAATGACAATAATGGGTACACTAATCAGCGATTCCTTAACGAAATTCGCCAGCTGGACGGGGAACACATTGTCTCCCAAAAACGCATGGACATAATTAGCCCAGCCGACATGGGTGAAGTTGATTGCAGTCGCTGTTACCTGGACCTCCGTAAAACTCATGTACAGCGAAAACGCTAAAGGATAGGCCATGAATACGCAAAAACCAACCAGCCATGGCGTAATAAAGAGAAACCCTTCCAGAGAACGCCGTGCAGCCAGTGACAGCTTCAGTTTCATCGGACTAGTCCCTCCTTGTCGAAAACGGCAAATGATGCGCCTTTCACCGTTATTCCTTGATACACAAACATATCGGGCCCATAATTAACCAGGAACTGAACGCCGTTTTCATATTCAGTCAGATAGACATCGGGCCTCAGCTGCTTGTGATCAACGATAAACTGATCAATAACAAGCCGCATCCTTAAATTGATCTCCCGGTACTGCGTGATGATCTCATGGAACCAGTCAGGATAATGTGTACTGTACATATTGTTGGACAGTGTATACCTCAAGTTCCAGGACGGTTCAGCCGAAAGGACAAAACTGGGCAGGGCACCGTATTCCACTGCCCGCAGGAGATCTCTGGTGGGATTAATGCTTAAATTCAGCGGCTCGGTGTAGTATGCTGCCAAACCATGCACCGCTATCTGGTAGAATGGCACCGGCTGATCGATAAACGAATCCATTGTAGCCTGAATCGGCACACCGGTGATCAAATCCACAAGGCCCAACAGGTAGGCATTACCTGTGGTTATGCCGACGAGTTCAAGGTGTTCCCGGGTGAACTCCAACAATTCGCCATATATCTGCCTAGTATCGCGGCGGTGAGTCTGCTTTTCCAAATTCGGGTTGTGATCACTGTTAAGATTAGCGCCAATGGACAAATGCAGCAGGCCGTCCACGCCGAAACCGGCTATTTCCGGTATATCCCGCCTGGCGTAATCCATGCTGATCCTTGGGGCAATCAGGTAGGCGGTCACATTTGGCGCCCCCATTGTGAAACCTAGAGATGTTACCCGGATCAAATCATTGAAAGCAGTTCGGCTTGCCTGAGTCGAGGGCTGAAAACCGTTGTTCGTACCGCGGGCGACAGTGTAGTCATCTTGAAGCAGGATCCTTACTCCCCGCTGATGCAGGTGTTCAACAAGTCCCTTAAGCCCTTCGCTGCCCCCAAGGGCGGCTTCCGGCGGCAGGCGGCGGGGCAGGTTGCCGTGGATCCCCATCCTGTTCCAGCCTCTATAGCTGATGATCAGCTGATCCACACCATGTGCCAGCAATTCATCGACTATCTGCTGTGCCTGCTCAAAAGTGGTTACCGGTTTGATTATCGGGCCGAAAATATTGGTCTCGTAATCCGCCCCCAAAAGCTCAATCATCATGGGGGCAGAACCCAATTTCAGATCCTTTCGGGGTACTCCTTGCCTTTCCATCAAATAACTGCGGTAAGTTTTGGCCATGCCTACATAATTGGCTTGTGCATCTGAGAGAAAGTAATACCGCACAGAGCGATCGCCGGGGATCGGATTTTCGTCAAAAATCCGGATCCCACTTCCCTGCCGGGATGTCCGCATAATAATCGACTGGCTGTACAAAAATTCTGCAGTTATCCAGTTAAGGTCAGTGATTACCCCGGCGGGGGTTGCCAAGACTTTGGCCGCTTCCTGGCCCTCCTCCAGAATCCCCAAGAGGGCTTGGCCGCCTGTTTTGATGCCGAAAATCGGCATGATTACCGGTTCGCGGTACGGATCGTAAACCAACTCTGCCGAAGCAGGGTCCAAACCATAGATCCACTGATTGAACCCTGTTTGGGATATGGCTACCTGCTCCTTAAACCACACCAGCCCACCCGGCCCGTCAGGCACAATCATATAGCCCTGAGGGTCGGCCGCAGTGGGAGCAGCCCCGAGAAACGGCAGGACCCTGATGGACAAAAGCTGCAGATCACCATTGCCGATCGAGACCGATTCCCAGGGTATGCGCGCTAAAAGAGTATTGTCATCCAATGTATACTCCACAGTTAAACCGATGCCTGTTGACTCAAAATAGTAGCTGGCAGCAAAACCGTCAGAAAGCAGTTCAAACCCTATCTCTGGATTACCATAGTAAGCGTTTTGGGCACGCACATTGCGCCTCTTGTCGAAATAGTCCACATAAATGGGAGACTGAAGGTTGCCCTGCCAAATATCGGAAAGCATCATAAAGCCGCTGACTTTGGTTATGTCCGGATTCGAATGCCAATAAAGGTCATGGGCCAGTTCACGGACGATTAACTGGCCGTCGCTGGGCCGGGCGTACAACTCCAGCCATTCGTTTTTGGCAACGGGACGGAAATCATCAGGCACTCCCCGGGCAGCGCTCTCGCCGGTAAACAGCATAAACAAGCACCCCAGCAGCAGAATTATGGTAAGACGCTCAGCGGAATACACGAAAGATCACCTCTTTATACAGCCCAAAAGCAAAATCGGTGACATTGAAGGTCATCCCGATCACCAAGCCGCCGATTGCCCCTAGCACCACCATCATGATAATGGACAGGACACAGTTGGGCACTGCTTCAAGGATATCGTAGTTATGCACGGTATATACCATGATGAAGAACAACAGCCCGCACCAAATCAAGGCTGCATTATGGAAAAAATGGTAGACAGTTGCTTCATAATTGGTCATCACATTGGAAATGATTGTCAGCGGAATCATAATCAGAATATACGGCACAAGACAATATGAGCTTGCAATGAAAACGTCCTTGAACCGTCCCTCGCCCTCTTTGAGAGCGCTGATCAGGTAATTGGCGATGACCCAAATCAGCCAGGGCAGAATAAAGGTCAGGGCTTCATAGGCAAGGTTAATCCGGTTCCGATCCACGCTCATGAAGATCAAACTGGTAAAATACAGGGAGAAAAGCTTGGCTGCAAAAGCCGTCAGAACAATGGTCACCGCCGACAGCCACGACCCCTTGTTGGACCAACGGACATCGTAAAACCCAGCCGAAGGGCTAACTAGAATCGTTTTGGCATGCACTAAATCCCCTAACAGCCGGTTAACCTGATCCCAATCTCTTTTCCTCCTCGGCCGCCAGCGGAAAAACAAACGGTTAAGAATTTGATAGCCAATCCATAAACAGGCAGTGATAATGATTACTGTATCGAAGTGTTCCAGCAGCCAGGCTCTTCTTGCCCACCAAAACGCATCAGAATACCCATCAGCGAACTGAGCAAGATAGAAATGCTCCATTGCTTCATGAAACCTTTCATTCTGGTAGGCGGTCATTCCCAAACCGCGGTGGGCAAAGTCAAAGTTTGAATTGCGCCTGAGCACTTCCCGCCAGTATTCAGCGCTTTCATCGTATCTGCCTTCTTCGAACAGAAAAACGGCTTGATGCACCAGTTTGGCAAACTCCGTCGGCTGAAACACATGCAGAGTATTGCTGCGGGCATCGGAAACAATCAAAAGGCCGTCAGGACGGACAGCGATCCCTGATGCCTGGTGAACCACTCCCATCCGTTCAATGGCGGCAATGCCGCGGCCGCCGAAAACAAAGAGCACATCGCCATTGGGAGTATATTGGAATACCTGGCCCGTATTGGCGTCCGCAGCGGTTATCAAGCCTTTGTCATCAACAACCACGCCAGAAAACATGGACACACCGGTCCTTAAGAACCGAGCGCCGTAGTCCCTTCCCGCCAAAGTGTTGACACCGCCGATGTTGAAGCGCTTAATCTGGCCATAATTCGTCGAGATTGTGGTGGTGTAGATTATGCCCTGGCGGTCAATTGTTACGGAACTTGGCGAAGGAGGCAGGCGCCTGGCTTCGCGGCTGAGCTGTTCCTCGGTGAAGAAGATCTGCTTCAGCATCCATAACAGATCGAACCCCGCCTGATTGCCGCCGATAAAACCCAGGAATTCCCCCGATGCAGTCAGCTGCACCAATCCCCGGTAGCCCCCTTCTGTTGCCACAAACAAAGTACCCCGGTGATCCACCACAACCGAGATCGGGGCAAACCGGTAGTCAATGCCAAAGATCTGGGATTCAGGCTTCCCGTATGCTTGGAGATATGTGCCTTCCGGGCTGAATACCGCAACCCGGTTGTTTCCGGTATCGGCTACAAAGATGCGCCCATCGTCATGGACAAACACACCCTGCGGCCGGGAAAGCCTGCCTGGGCCGGAGCTGTCCCCGATGACGCGCACATAGTTGAACTGGGCATCGTACTCCACTACCCGGTTATTGCCCGTGTCTGCAATATAAAGATGGTTTTTCGCATCTACAGCCAAACCATACGGCTGGCTCAAAGGAATGACAGAGTAACCCGTCATCGACCAGCGGTCTTCCTGCAGAATGTCAAACCCGTCAATCAGCATGATCGGTTCATAAGGGGCAGGGCCGACAACAGGCTGGCCCCACGCATCAAAGCTGAAGCTGGTATATGGGATTGCACTATACAACTGCCCTTGCGGGAATATCAGAACTGCGCAGATAATGACTAAACCGGCTGTAAGCCTTGGCAATCGCTGCATCAAATCCACCTCACTTAATGCCTGAATATGCCATGGTCTGAATAACGCGGTTCTGCATCACAAAGAAAAATATCAGGTTAGGCAGAAACATCAAAAGACCTGCTGCGGCTGCTGCACCCTGGCCGGCGACATTATTGGCCAAGCCAGATGTCAAAGTGCCGAGGAAAAACGGCAGTGTGCGCATTGCCTCGTTCTCAATGTAGTAAATCGACGGCTCCATCGTATTCCATGCCGCCTGAAAAGTAAGCAGGGCAATCGTGCTCAGAGCAGGGCGGCAGATGGGGTACACTATCCGGAACAGAATATGCCATTCCGACGCTCCATCAATCCGGGCTGCTGCCAAAAGATCGTCCGGGACTTGATCGACAAACTGCTTGAACAAGAACACACTCACCGGAGCGGCAACCAGCGGCAGAATGTGAGCCAGATAGGTATCAATAATCCCCAACTTCTGGACAATAATGTACCTGGGGATAATCACCGCCTGCGGTGCAAACATCAAGGCCATGATTGTCATATTGAGAATGGCATTCTTACCGACGAAGAAGTGTTTGGACAGAGCGTAGGCAACCATTGTGCTCACAACTACAACCACGGCTACTGTCACTACAGAAGTAAACACACTGTTGAACAGATAGCGGACGACCGGTACCACTGACGCATCCACGGACATCAAAAGCTGTGAAAAATTGTCCAATGTTGGATTCATCACATAAAACCGGGGTGGGTACAAAAACAGTTCACTCAAAGGCTTAAAGGCCTGCATAAAGATGAATATGATCGGCAGAAGCATAAAGGCTGCCAGCAAGCTCAAAAAAGCAATCAGAATCAGCTGTGTCAGATCCATCCGGAAAAGGTGGCGCACCATGCGGCCCATCATTCACCCTCCTTTGCCCCAAACAATGCCCAGGCCAATTTGCTGGAGATGTAGACAATAATCAGGAGTACCACTGAAACAGCAGCTGCATAACCCATTTCGAAACGCTGGAAGGCAAAATCATCAATATGGTTGAGAATCAGCTGCCCAGCATAATTCGGTGTGGGATTCTGGCCTGAGAGAGTCACTCCGATCGATCCTGCCTGCAGTGTGTTGACAATTGCCATTACCGCCCCGAAGAGCATCTGGGGCTTGACTGAAGGGATTGTAATATAGTAGATCTCCTGCAGCCGGTTTTTCACCCCATCAATCTTTCCAGCTTCATAAAGCTGCGGATCCACGTTCAAAATACCAGCCAGCATCGCCAAAAACCCTACTCCCATACTGCTCCACAGAGTAACAATTATCATTACCGGCATCAACCACTCACTGCTGTGGAGCCAGTTGATTGGTTCGGTGATAACCCCCAGACCAAGAAGGAAGCTGTTCAAATAACCGACCCTATCGCCGCTGAAGAGCACCAGCCAGATGGTGGACATTGCCACAGCCGCGGCCATGGAAGGGGTGTACAAGGCCAGACTGAAAAATGTGCGCATTCTGCGGGGAAGCTGGGCAATCAACCACGCCAAAAGGAAAGCGAGCAGATAGCCCCCGGGCCCAACAATCACAGCAAAAGTAAATGTGTTGGGAAGCACATAGGTCATGAAAACGTCATCCTCGGTGAACAGGTAAATATAGTTTAACAGGCCGACATAGCGGGGAGCCTCGATCATGTTGTAGAATGTAAAGGAGAGGCCAATCGCCCCCAGTACGGGCAGGAGGATGAAAATCACAAAGGTAAGCACATATGGTGCTACCATCAAATATGACACTCGATCCTGCCACAGGCGTTTTGCCAGAAGCCGCAGCCTGGCCCGGAGTGCACTGGGTTTCCAGCGAGCCAACCTCCACGTCCAATGCATTGGAGTTTCCATCTTCATCTAGTTTTCAACCCCCTTCTCCCAGTCCCAAGGCTGGTCGACAACAGGTACGGCAAATTCAACAAGGCGATTGGCTTCTTCGTCAATGAGGCCGAATTCAAGCTGCTTGCGCAGAAGTTCCCTCCGTGTGTTGCGATCCGCTTCCTGCAGTGCCAGGCGTGGGTTCTGGGTTCCGGATGCAGTACCGATTACCACCCGGTTCCAGGCAAAAGACAGCTCCCGTTCCAGAATGTACCCGCCGGGAACCTGCGGTATATCCTTCAGCCATCGCCACTGCTCCTTGATCGTGTTCAGTTCTTCCAGTGTGAATGGAATCTGGGAGATGGCCTCCAAATTTGCCGTATTCCAGCGGTAAGCCACGCTGAACATAGCTTCCACCTCATTGCCGAACCTGGCTTGAATCTCTGCGGAGGACCACCATTTCACCCATTCCCATGCTTCCTCTTTTTTGTCGCTCAACTCAAACATAATGATCGACTGCATGGCGCCAGGAGCCCAACGGGCAATTCCACCGTCATCCTGCCTAATCCCGGGCAGCGGGGCAATCCCCCACAGCTCCCGCAGTTCTGGGGCGGCGGATTTAAGCTGCACATAGGTATTGTAGTCAGACACACCCAAAGGAATATCGCCGGAACGGAAGTTCTGGAAAAACCAGGCCACGAAGTTGTCCAGGGCGTATACTGTATACAGATCGGTCAGAAGTTTGAATCCAGCCAAAGCTTCCGGCGTCATCAAAGTGGTCTTCAGCCCGTCCGGTGAGTAAAGCTCCGCTCCGGACTGATAGAAGAAGGGAGCCATTACATTCAATGCCTTGATCCCGGTCCCTGCTGAAACGGGAATGTAAAAATTCATTCCCCGCTGCTGCAGAAGCGGCAGGAGCTCCACAACATCGTCCCAAGTATCAGGCAGCTCAATGCCAAGCTCCGCAATAACATCCTTGCGGTAAAACAGCACCCAGAAATTCTGTGTTTCGGGAATGGCATAGATCCCATCAAGGTAGTGGTACGACAGGAATGCCCCCCGATGGAAGCGGGATGCCACTTCTTCAAAGTCAGGAAACCGGGTAAAATCAACCAACGCTCCGCGGCTGGCCAGGTTGAACGGTGTCGTGTACCACACACTGGCAGCCAAATCAGGCGGTGTGCCGTTGGAGTTGGCCAAAATCAGCTGATCTTCCCTGGGCATCAAGCTGAAAGCCACTTTAATGCCTGTCTGAGGTGTAAAGTGCTGATCAGTCAGCTGCTGCATGATGGAAACGAAGTCCCGCCCCCGTCCGACCCAGATCTCCAGCGTATCTTCATCGCCTTTGCCAACTGCATTGTAGTTTTTAAAGAAAGACTGGACAAAATTCTTGATGGTCACCCAAACCCGGGAAACCAGAGAAGACCTGCCGGGAGCCAGTGGGTAGCCTGGTGACGCAATAAAGATCTTGTCGATTTGGAGCGGTTCATTCTGCAGCGAGAGGATAACATTGCCTATTACTTCTGAAATTGAACCGGCATCGATTGAAAGCTGAGTGTAACGCAGCGGGAGCAGCTCCGGTTTCTTGGCCAGGGCATCAAGCTGATCTGCACTGACCAGCAGGTTGGCTGCGGCATCGGGCGCTTTGCCAGTCAGTTCCTTCAGCCTCTGATACTCCAGCCTCAGCTTGGCGGCATTCTCCGTGATGCGGTCCAGGGCATCGGGTATTTGCTTATCCAGATCCCAATCCCGGTAGCGGTCCTGGTTTTTACCAGTAGCCATGGAGATACTGATGGACAAGTCCCTCAGATCTGAGATTATTTCCAGAATCGTGTTGATGGTGGGCTGCACCACCGAGTTGATCGCTGTCAGGCGCAGCCGGTGTGACCCCTTATTGAGGTAGAACAGGAACGGCTCTCCATCTTTGTCCTCAAAATAGGTTGACTGCCACTGATGGTGATATGGAAAAGGATAAACAAGAAGTTCATCGCCAATTATCTGCCCATCAATCTCCACTCTGCGGTAGGTGGGCATGTTGTGCTTGAAGTTCTGCAAAAACTTCAGGCCAATTTGATAATACCCGTCTTCAGGCACTGTAAACTCCCATTCGGCCCACTCTCCGCCGGCGTGCCAATAGAGTGTGTTGTAAATTGTAACTCCATCTTCCCGGGGAATCACCCCAGGATCGCCGCTGGCATTGACCATCACTGAAGAATGAGATTTGGCCGCCGGGTTTTCCGCCTCAATCTCCAAAACCCATGGCTCAAGATCAGTCAGTTTCGGATCGGGGCGGCGGTATTCAGGAATGGACTGCGGCGCGCTCAATGCCAGGCTCTTGATAATAACCTGGGAACGCAGCCCGGTAATAGTGACGGTATGAGTGCCTTCAGTAAAATACCATTGGTATGGCAGCTCATACCTGCCGTCAATATCGGATAAGGCCATTTTTTGAATGGAAATGATCTGCTCCTGAAACGCCCGGCGTTCATTGTTAAAATCGTCCCGCTCAAAGGGATAAACACTGTTGCGCCACTGCCGGTCCAGTGCCAGCCTTCTGGCTTCCCTGAACGGGTACTCACCGTCAATCATGATGCCCCGTTCGATGCTGAACATCTGTGTTTCCAAAGGCATGTACTCAATCACAATGTTGTACAATCCGGATTGGGCCACTTCAACCTCATACTCAACCCAGCCGTCATCTGCGTGCCAATACAACAGCCCGTCCCTTACGGAAAACTTGTGCTGCTCCGAAACGGCACGGAAGTCCACCGCCGCTTTACACACTTCCGCTCCAGGCGCCGCAGCCTCCATACCCTGCTCAAGCAAGCCTTGGAGGTATTCTCCGTACCTGGGTTCTGTATAAATGGCGGCTTTTACCTCCGCAAAACCAGACAAGCACAGCAGTGCAGCCAATAGAGCCAGCACCCAGCTGATCTGCCGAGATCCTCGCATCATGCATCCTCCTTACCAGAACCGCAGCTGGTAAGCGTTCGCTCTCCTTGCGGAGAGCGAACGCAGCAGTCCATTACTTGCCCAATGCAGCATCGAGTTTTTCGTCAACCCGTGCCCAAGCTTCCTCCAGGTACTTGTTGGCCTGCTCTATCGCTACGGGCATAACATCATCGAAGGCGGCAGCGCCAAGGCGGACCTGGTGCCGTGCGGGAGTGATAAAGTTGTCCCAGACATATCCAAGTTCAGGTGTATAGCGGTTTGGATCGATAATCCCGCCTTCGAGTGTCTCATACACCAAACGCATGCCGGGAGGTACATTCGGGTTGCTGAAGTACAGTTCCCATGCTTCCGGTACATTAACTGTAGGCATGCTGTAGGGGCATGGGGCTTCTACCTGCATCCTGGCAATCCAGCCGTCCGGATCATAACTCATCCAGCGCAGGAAGGTAAATGCTTCTTCAGGATGCTTTGTGGTTGGCGAAATTCCCATGTGGTCCACGATAATAGGTGTTGCCTGACGGACCGGCCCACTGGGGTATGGGACGATATCCCACTGCGATTCGTAGTTTTGGGTCCACCAGGTAAACGACCAGCTCCAACCTACGTGGAAGGCGGCCTTGTTCTGCATCCATGGCGATGTGTTGCCGTAGACTTCATTAAACGCAGGGTTTTCCCAGGGGTTGGTTGAGGTACCATCAGCCAGGCCGATGCTGACAGCGGAGTTTTCCTTTTCCCACCGGATTGCGGTTTTCAATACCTCAGCCACCACCGGGTCATCCATCATCAGCCGCGAGCCATCGTAGAGCAGCGCGTCCCAAGTGACGCCATCATAATAGGCGGCAGGCATAAAGGCCCAGAACATCCAGGGGTCTTCCATGCCATAGTAACCCTGGGCCGGCCTGTTCATGCGCTGGCAGAAAGCCCACAGTTCATCCCAGGTCCATGGCGGCTGCGGCAGGCGCAGGCCAAAGTAATTCAATACATCTAAATTGGCAACCAGGAAGCTGGCTTGCAGCTGGAACGGCAACCCGTAATAGCGCCCGCGGATCTGCATCGGATCGAGAGAGTTGCCCCAGAACTTGGACTCATCAAATGTAGGGTCATTCTCCAAAAACTCGGTAATGTCGGCCACCCATTGATTGTACACATACATGTTGTCATCCATAATCCACAGTACATCGGGCAGGGTTCCGGCGGCCGCCAGAGCGGTGATCCTATCGTTGAACTGGCCTGCTTCAACGTACTCGTATGTCACAATGATATTCGGATACTTCTCCATAAATGCCTCAAGCCGCGGTTCCTGCGGTTGATCGCCCGGCCAAGCCCAACCCATGTACCATAGCTCCACGACATCGCCTTGAGCACTTGCCATGCCGGTCCAGGCAAGCAGCAATACCAGCACCAGCATCAGATACCATACAGCTCTTCTTGTCATCGGAATCTCCTTTCCAAAATTATAGTCTTGAGACAGCTCAGCAATAGAAAGGATTGCTTCGGTGCACCACCTCCATTATGTAGAGTCCCTCTTGACCAACGTTGGCTGCAAGACAATATGTTCATGCTTCGCCCCAGGTTTTTGCAATTTCCTGAGGATGATTTCAGCACTGCGGATTCCCATTTCAAAGTTTTGAATGTCAATCGTGGTCAGGGGTGGTTCGGTAATCTCAGTCACACTGAGATTGTCAACACCCATCACAGCAATGTCTCCGGGAACTTTCAGGCCCCGCTCCTTCAAAGCGCTCAGCACATCCAGCACCATACAATCGCAGAAACAGAACACAGCACTGGGGTTGAGGCCTTGATCCAATGCCTCGGACAGACAGTGCTTGGCAGTCTTTTCGGGGGTTACAATTTTGACCCATTCGGGACCGATTTCGATACCATGCCGCTGCATCGTTGCGGTAAACCCCTTTAAACGCAGCTCAGCGCTGTAGTTGCGGGACGAGTTAATGAACAAGACTCTTTTATGGCCCCGCTCCAAAAGATGCTCCCCTGCCATTAAGCCAACCTTGTAATCGTCGCACACGACATAGCTCGTATCAATACCGGGAATACTGCGGCCTACCAGGACAAAAGGCACATTGTTCTTCTGCAGCCGTTCCACCACTTCCGGCTTGCTCTGCACGGGAGCAAGAATCAGCCCGTCGACCCGCTGCTCCAGCAGCACAGTCAGGGACGCCCACTCCTGATCAACTTCTTCGTAGGAACTGCAGAGCAGAATATTATAGCCGTAATCTTTGAGTGCTTTTTCAATCCCCGAAACTACATTGGCATAAAAGGGGTTCACTATGGTCGTTATCAAGACACCGATCACCTTTGTTTCGCCCGACCAAAGCCCCTTTGCGAGAGAACTGGGGACATACCCCATTTCCTCTGCCGCTTTGAGCACCTTTGCCCTGGTTACGGGACTCACCTCGCTGCGGTTATTAAGGGCTCTGGAAGCCGTTGCCAACGAGACACCGCATCGTTTGGCCACATCTTTTAAAGTAGCAGGTGCCATAGCTTTATTCTCCTTTTCCTTTACACTTTTACACTGTACTGGGAAACTTAACACGTAAACGTTTACGGTTAATTACAATTTTCTCCTTTTTTAACAAATCTCCTTCATAAAAATCCGTTTCGATCTGAAAATCGAGTAGGCAGCCGCTAGGTGATCAGCCTAGCGGCTTTCCTCTCACAGAACGGTGCGTACGGGCCGCGTACACCGCTCCTGAAGAATCTACCGCCATTCATAGAACTGCGACACAATACCAACACTGTACTTCGTTAGGTCCAAAAGGCCAATCTCCCTGAACCAACTGTTGGGCAGAGCTGGACTCAGCAGAGGACTGGCCGAATTGCGCCAAGGGACACTAGGAGCTTCCCCGGGTAAGTCTACCTGCCTTGTCTTGAATCCATCCGTCCTAACCTGCAGAGCTATCCAGCTATCGGGCTTTCCCATCTTTCGCAGGGTTACCCCCTCTACAAGCTAACCTCGGTTTGCTTGCGCTATGTTCCAAGACACCCCCTCGGCTTCCTTCAGACCCCACTGTTGCCAGTGGCGCCCTTGCCTGTTGGTTATCTTCCCGCTGGTTGGGCGATAGGGTTTCTTTCAACCCATCGGCTCGGTAGACATGCCGGACACACAAAAGACTATCGCTATAGAAGCGATAGTCTTAGGTTTTCAAAAGCCGTCTTACAGGCGGCAGCCTAGCCCTATTTCCGCAGGTTGTAGAAGGCCTTAATCCCCAGGTAACGCGCTGCTTGATCCAAATCCTCTTCGATTCTCAACAGTTGGTTATACTTGGCAACCCGATCTGTGCGGCTGGGAGCGCCGGTCTTGATCTGGCCGGCATTGGTGGCAACAGCCAAATCGGCAATTGTGGTATCTTCGGTTTCTCCCGAGCGGTGGGAGACAACAGCGGTATACCCGGCCTTCTTGGCCATTTCAATAGCATTCAGTGTTTCTGTAAGTGTACCGATTTGATTTACTTTAATCAAAATCGAATTGGCTACGCCGATTTCAATACCCTTGGCCAACCGTTCTGTATTGGTTACGAACAAATCGTCCCCTACCAACTGCACCCTGTGGCCAACGGCCTTGGTCAGCTTCAGCCATCCGTCCCATTCATCCTCGCTGAGAGGATCCTCAATTGAGATAATGGGGTACTTGTCAATCAGGTTCTCGTAAAAGGCAATCATTTCATCGGTAGTCAGCGACTTGCCTTCGCCGGCAAGTTCATAACGACCGTCTTTGAACAACTCAGTGGCAGCCACATCCATTGCCAGGCAGATATCCTCGCCCGGCTTATACCCGGCCTTGGTGATGGCTTCCATGATCACTTGGATTGCTTCCTCATTGGAATTCAAGTCCGGCGCAAAACCACCTTCGTCACCGACTGCCGTATTCAAGCCCCTGCCCGCCAGGACCTTTTTCAGGTTGTGGAAGACCTCGGCGCCCATCCTGAGCGCTTCTTTGAACGAACCGGCCCCCACCGGCATAATCATGAACTCCTGAATATCAACGTTGTTATCGGCATGTGCGCCGCCGTTGAGGATATTCATCATTGGCACCGGCAGTTCTTTGGCATTTGTGCCGCCAACATATTGATAAAGCGGCAGCCCCACTGACTCCGCAGCCGCATGGGCCACGGCCAGGGATACACCCAGGATGGCGTTGGCTCCAAGCTTACCCTTGTTTGGCGTGCCATCCAACTGGATTAACAGTGAGTCAATTTCAACCTGCCTTGTGGCATCCATGCCAATCAATTCAGGGGCAATTACCTCATTGACGTTACTGACAGCCTTCTGTACCCCTTTACCCAAATAGCGCCTTTGATCCCCGTCCCGCAGTTCCACTGCTTCAAACTGCCCGGTGGAAGCGCCGGAAGGCACGATTGCCCGGCCAACACTGCCGTCGGCCAAGATAACTTCCACTTCTACGGTCGGGTTGCCCCGTGAGTCCAATACCTCCCGTGCTCTTACATCATCAATAATCATAGGTGTTCCTCCTTTGCTTTCAAAACTACTTCCAAATCAGGCTTGCCCCGGTCATCTCCGGAGGCTGGGGAATACCCATCAGCTCCAGCAATGTGGGGGCGATATCCGCAAGAATCCCTTCTTTAAGCTTTAAACCCGGATCCGCATTAAACAGCCATATTGGCACCAAATTGGTTGTATGGGCCGTATGGGGCTCGTTAGTTACGGGGTCGATCATTTGCTCTGCGTTGCCGTGATCCGCCGTAACAATGGCCAGGCTTCCCTTTTCTTTAATGGCGGCCAGGACCCTGCCCAACCCGGTGTCAACCGCTTCCACCGCTTTGACAGCGGCCTCCATCACTCCAGTATGGCCCACCATGTCGCCATTGGCATAGTTTAGGATAATCAGGTCATACTTGTCTGTATTGATCAGTTCTACTACCGCATCAGTGACCGCCGGTGCGCTCATTTCCGGTTTGAGGTCATAGGTGGCCACCTTCGGTGAGGGAATCAGTTTCCGGTCTTCGCCGGGGTAAGGTTTTTCAATACCGCCGTTGAAGAAATAGGTGACATGGGCGTATTTTTCCGTCTCTGCAATGCGCAGCTGCTGTAGACACAGTTTCGAAAGGTATTCCCCCAGCGTATTGCCGAGGTTTTGCGGCGGATAGGCAAACGGTACCTTTAACTTGGCATCATATTGGGCCATGGTGACAAAACAGAGATCCAATTTGCCGCTGGGCCGCTCAAACCCGTTAAAGTCATCATTGATAAATGCCCATGTCAGCTCCCGGGCCCGATCCGCACGGAAATTGAAGAATATCACCGCGTCTTTGCAGCCGATCTTTGCCCTCGGCTGTTGACTCCCGTCAACAATTACTGTCGGGATCACAAACTCATCGGTTTCGCCATGGTCATAGGCATAATCAATGGCGGCGCTGCTGGATGGGGCCAAGCGCCCTGTTCCTTCCGTCAGTGCCAGGTAGGCTTTTTCCACCCGGTCCCAGCGTTTGTCCCGGTCCATGGCGTAGTAGCGGCCGGAGATGGTGGCAACCTGTCCAACTCCGATTTTTTCCATTTCCGCCTCCAAATCTTCCAGGTATTCTTTGGCGCTGGAGGGGGGGACATCTCTGCCATCGAGAAATGCATGGACGTATACCTGCTCCAAGCCATGAGCCTTGGCCAGCTGCAGCAGAGCATAGAGATGAGTGGAATGGCTGTGGACTCCGCCCGGTGAAACCAAGCCCATTAAGTGCAGCTTGCTTCCATGGGCCTTGGCATGGTTGACAGCCAGCAAAAGCTGCTCGTTGTGAAAGAACTCGCCATCCCTGATGGATTTGGAAATCAAGGCGACATATTGGTAGACAATCCTGCCGGCACCCAGGTTCAGATGGCCGACGTTTGAATCGCCCATCTGGCCTTCCATCAATCCAACTGCTTCTCCGCTTGCTTTCAGCGTGGCATGGGGGCAGTTTTCCCACAACCAATCCATGGTGGGCGTGCGGGCTGTTTTGGTGGCGTCACCCTCTGGAGAGTCGCTCAGGCCGATCCCGTCGAGAATTACCAGGACGACCGGTCGTTTGTTGTTCATGAACAAGCCTCCTCACTCTACTGCTGCTTCTGGTAATGGACAATGGCCGTAAAGCCCTTTAAATCCAAACTTGCACCGCCAACCAATGCCCCGTCGATCTCGGGTTGTGCCATCAGTTCCTGAATATTGCCCGGCTTCACACTGCCTCCATACTGGATCCGGATCTGATCGGCAGCCTCCTGATCATAAATCTTGGCAATAGTCTTCCTTATGGTGCCGATCACCTGGTTGGCATCCTCGGCACTGGCCGTTTCTCCAGTCCCGATGGCCCAAATCGGTTCGTATGCGATCACAATTTCCGGCACCTGCTCCCTGGCCACATCGGCAAAAGCCGCCTTAGCCTGGCTGACAACCACAGCCTCGGTTTTCCCAGCCCTGCGCTGATCCAAGCTTTCGCCGATACAGACAATCGGCTGCAGGCCGTGCCTCAATGCCAGATGTATCTTTTCGTTGACCACGGCGTCTGTTTCCCCAAAGTGCTGCCGCCGCTCACTGTGGCCAATGATCACATAGGAACAACAAGTGTCAACCAGCATCAGTGGGGAAATTTCGCCGGTGTAAGCCCCGGCATCGGCTATACTGACATTTTGAGCGCCGATTTTGACTTTGCCCATGTTTAAAGCGCATACCGCGGAAAGGGCGGTAAACGGCGGGCAGACAACAACCTCGATATCCAGATCCTGTACCGAACGGTCCAGCGCTTCGCATAGTTCAACGGCTTCAGAAACAGTTTTATGCATTTTCCAGTTACCGGCAATAATCGGTTTACGCACTCGTACTTCCTCCTATTTGTCGTTAAGGGCGGCTACGCCCGGCAGTTCTTTTCCTTCCAGGAACTCAAGAGATGCACCGCCGCCGGTGGAAACATGGGTCATCCGATCAGCCAATCCAAACTGCTCCACTGCTGATGCGGAATCTCCCCCGCCAATGATGGTGATTGCATCGCTCTCAGCCAAAGCCTGGGCGATCTTCTTGGTACCGTTGGCAAAGGGTTCCCACTCAAAAACACCCATTGGGCCATTCCATACTACCGTCGCCGCTGATTTGACTGCCTCGCTGAACAGCTCAACACTCTTGGGCCCGATGTCCAAACCTTCCCAGTCCGCCGGGATCTGGTCAGCCGGAACCACTTTGTACTCAGCATCGGCGGCGAACTCCTTGGCAGCCACCACATCGACAGGCAAAAGCAGCTTAACTTGCTTGGCTTCAGCCTGCTTCATCACATTGCGGCAGAAATCAACCCGTTCAGAATCCAGAAGCGAGTTGCCAACTTCATAGCCCTTTGCTTTCAGGAATGTATACGCCATGCCGCCGCCGATGATCAATGTATCTACTTTGTTGAGCAGCGATTCGATCACAGCAATTTTGTCTTTCACCTTTGCTCCGCCCAGGATTGCCACAAACGGGCGTTTTGGGTCATTGACCGCGCTGCCGAGAAACTTAAGTTCCTTCTCCATCAAAAACCCGGCCACTGCAGGCAGATAACGGGCTACCCCTTCTGTGGATGCATGCGCCCGGTGGGCGGTTCCAAAGGCATCATTGACATACAGATCTCCCAACGACGCCAGCTTCTTGGCGAATTCGAGGTCGTTGGCTTCCTCTTCCGGATAAAAACGGACATTCTCCAAGAGCATCACATCGCCATCCCGCATCTGTTCCACAGCAGCGGAAACCTCAGGCCCGATACAATCATCAGCCTTGATAACCGGCTGGCCCAGAAGCTCGCCAAGCCTTTCGGCAACCGCATTCATCCGCAGTGACTCCACAATCTGGCCCTTAGGCCGCCCAAGATGGGACATGAGAATCACTCTAGCACCCCGTTCCAGCAAATAGCGAATGCTGGGCAATGCCGCCTTGATGCGCGTATCATCGGTAATATCGCCTTGTTCATTCATGGGTACGTTAAAATCCACCCGCATCAGGACACGTTTACCTTTGACATCCACATCCTGGATCATTTTCTTGTTCACATCCACTACCTCCTCGACTCAATAATGAGGGGGAAATGGGTAATCCCCCTCATGGCGAATAAACTAAATGTTAACTGCTATTTGTGAGCATCCATATAGGCAATCAGGTCCACAACCCGCAGGGAGTAGCCCCATTCATTGTCATACCATGCTACAACTTTGACCATATTGCCGTCCATGACACTGGTCAGCGCAGCATCTACGATCGATGAACGGTCATCGCCCCGGAAATCCATGGATACGAGCGGAGTCTCCTCATAACCCAGAATTCCCTTCAGCTTACCTTCGGCAGCTGCCTTGAGGGCGGCGTTGACAGATTCAGCGGTAGCCGGTTTCTCCAGCTCTGCCACCAAATCCACCACGGAAACAGTGGGGGTGGGAACCCGCAGGGCATAGCCGTCAAGCTTGCCTTTTAAGTCTGGGAGCACCAAACCTACTGCAGCCGCAGCACCGGTGGTTGTGGGGATGATGCTCAAGGCGGCAGCCCGGGCCCGGCGCAGGTCTTTGTGGGGCAAGTCCAGAATCCTTTGGTCATTGGTATACGAATGGACTGTGGTCATCAAGCCTCTTTTGATCACAAATTCCTCGTGCAGCACTTTGGCAACAGGAGCCAGGCAGTTGGTGGTGCAGGAAGCGTTGGAAATCACATGGTGGTGATCCCGATCATATTTGTCTTCGTTGACACCCATTACGATGGTAATATCTTCATTTTTGGCCGGGGCTGTGATAATCACCTTTTTGGCGCCGGCATCAATATGCCACTGGGCTTGATCCCGGTTCCTGAAAATACCGGTCGCCTCCACAACATACTCGACTCCAAGCTCTCCCCACGGCAGGTTCTTCGGGTCCCTTTCAGCAAAAACCCTGATTCTCTTGCCGTTGACAACGATGCTATCTCCGTCAACCTCAACATGGCCATCAAACTTGCCGTGCACTGAATCATATTTCAGCAAATGGGCCAACGTTGCAGCGTCAGTCAGGTCGTTGATGGCTGCGAATTCGAAATTGGGATTGTCGATTCCTCCTCTGAATACCAACCGGCCGATACGGCCAAAACCATTAATACCTACTTTAATTGCCATTTACATTTCCTCCCTGCTTTTTAGTATTTGGATCACCTTCCGGGCTGCCCCTTCATCGGTGATGCATACATCACAATACCCCAGCCGGATAACCGACAAAAGCGCCCATGCTTTGCTCTTGCCGCCGCCAACGCCAACGATCAATGGTATTTTAGCCAAATCCTCCATTCGTATCCCAACGGAAGCTGTGGAATACACGACCTCGCCTAGGTCGTTGAAGTAATAGCCAAAAGCCTCTCCCACCGCACCGTTGACAATCAACTGCATTACATGGTCATCATGCAGTCCCCGGCGCCTGGCCATTTCTTCTGCAGTGCCGATCCCGTGCAAAAGCACATGAGCCCGCCGGCACAGCGAAACAACTTCCCGAATGCTGGGCTCCTGCAAAATGGTATCCACCAGGTGCGGCTCAACATTGTCGGGAGCATGGAGCAGGCGGTATGAACCTCCCAACCCCTGGGCAAGCCTTGCAGCAATTGTATTGGCCTGCAGTTCTACGTCTTCGCCCAATCCCCCCCGGGCGGGAACGACCATAATATTACGCTGAACGCCGTTTTGCCCAAAGCTTTTCGCCACTTCAGCCAAAGTGGTTCCGCCGCTAACAGCCAGAATATCACCGTCTTTGATGCAGCGGCGCAGGTAGCGGGCAGTTGCCTTGGCCAAATCCTGCTTGACTATGGGGTCGTGATCAGCATTGCCGGGGACAATGATCACCGCCTTCAGATTGAGCCTGCAGCCCAACTCCTGCTCCAAATCACTCAGGCCCCGCATCTGGCGGATGTATTCCGACAGCTGGAGCAAAATTCGCTCGCCACCGGCACTTAAAGCTGCACCGGAACTGCTCTTGACCACAAACCCCGAATCCACCAGGAACTCAAGCTCATTTCTGATCAGCCGCTCCGGGAGGTGCAGTTCCTGAGCCAGAGCCCGCCGCCCAATGGGAGCTTTGTAATAAACCACTCTTAGCACTGCATAACGCTGCTCGATAATGCCCAGGATTTCCGGTGCTATTTGATGTAATACTTGGATTAGATTCACAGGTTAGACTCCCCCGAGGGATCGTTTTTGTCCCGACAACAACATTTTTGTCCCGCATAAACCACAAATAATAGTTCCTTACTCTAATACAGTATATTCTGGACTCGGCAGGGGTTCCCTGCCGCCGGGTTGTTAAGATTTGGTAATTTTACTCAACCTAAGCTTTTGCTCAGCTTAATCAACTGCTGCATTCGATAATTGACCCCCGATTTGCTGATGGGCGGATCAATCAGCTCACCAAGTTCTTTTAGAGTCGCATAGGGGTTCTCAAGCCTCAGAGCGGCAATTTCAGCGAGTTTTGGCGGTAGATCGGACAGATTCATATGCCTTTGGATTTTCTCCACGGCATCGATCTGTTCAAGCGCAGCTTGAATCGTCTTTTCCACATTTGCGGTCTCACAGTTGACCAAGCGGTTGACCCGGTTGCGCATGTCTTTGACAATCCGTACGTTTTCCAGCTGCATCAATGCATGGTGGGCGCCCGTCAGGTTGAGCAGGGTGGCAATATCGTCCGCACCTTTCAGGTATACCAGCAAGTCTCCTTTCCGGGATGTCATCCTTGCCTCCAGCCAGTAGGCACTAATATTGTGATAGACTTTCCGGGCTACTTCATATTTCTCAGTAAAGATCTCCAAATGATAGGTTTTTTTAGGGTTGGTTACTGAACCATGGCTCAAAAACGCCCCCCGGATATAGGCCTTCCTGCAGCAGCTTAACGCTAGGATTTTTCGTTCCTGATCCGCATACTCGACACCGCGGATAGCGTCAAAAACTTTCCAGGCATCAGCCGGCACCGGCACTCTCACTGTATAGACCTGGTTTTTCCGGGCCCGGGCCCTTTGCACCAAAAGCTGCGTTTCCACCTCAGGGAAGGCTGCCTTGATCAAGGTGAGGATTTTCCGGGCAACAGAGGGCGTAAAATGGTAAAAGTCCAGGTATTTCCCTCCTCCAAAAAGATAGCCGTCGAAATCATAATACGCGCTCAGCTCTGCAATGCGGCAGCACCACTCTTCTGGGATTACGCGGGCCAGTTCCCGTTTGGTATCCTTGGAGAAAGCCACCCTATCCCCTCCCAATCAGCCATACTCGCACACGCCAGCCTTGGATCTCGCCTTTGACTATTATAGGATCTTCGCTGTTGTTGCGGAATTTAAAGTCCGTATGGGGCCAGGCAACTGTTGCGTCCATGCCGTGCCGGATATAGCTTGGGGCGATCGAATGCATCCGCCGCTCCACGATTTCCAGGCCTGCCCTTCGTACTGCATTGTATAGAGTTGTCGAAACCTGGCACACACCACCGCCAACGGCATCGGCCACCGATTCACCGTAGATCACCGGTGCCGGCCGGTATCCTTTCTCCGGTGTCCGCTCCCCCACTACCTCATTAAAGGAAAACACTTCGCCGGGGAGTACCAGAGTATTGTTGATGACCGCCAGGGACAGCCTCAGATTTGAAACTCTGCCGGGAGAACCCATCACAGGGGTGCTGAAATCCCCGATGATCGCCTGCAGGGGTTCTAAGTGCTCTGTGCGGACCAGAGGAACAGTCTCCAAAATCACGGGCTCGAGATGGGTGCGGGACGGGGCGTTCATCACCAGTTCAACGGTGGCTTCGATGTCAACATAGATCCCGTTTTGTTCTGGTACGATTCCACCGCTTTTTTTGTCAATGGAGGCATTTATTTCCTGCTGATTGATCTCCCGGGCAAGCTGCCGGACAATGGTTCTCACTTCGTCTTCAAAATAGTATTCCATGTTCCGGTAACCAAGATAGACTCCGGGTTTGACACCGGCAATCCGCCTTTCAACCTGGCGCAGGAACGGTGCCAACACTCCCACCAAACTAACCAGCACAAAGACAGTAATCCAGCGTTTCAACCCCATCGCCCCCTCAAAAAATCATATGAGGCACAATAGGGATTTACGACTTGGAGTCAGCTACTAGCTTGATCAGGGCCTTGGCCAAAGCCTGGGAATCATGGCGGACCAGATCGCCCTGATCCAACAGGGGAGCCATTATCGGTGTCATGCCAAGCTTTTTGACTTGATTGGCATCGGCCTTGACCGGATAAGCATTGTCACTGCTGTACTTGCGGGATTGGGCGGCTGTCAGGCGTTGATTGTTGATCAGCACATAGTCAAAGATTCTCTGACCGTTGACATGGTTCAAAATGGCTTCCACATGGTCGGCGGAGGACATCTGATCTGTTTCGCCCGGCTGGGTCATGACATTGCAGACATAAACCTTGAAAGCTGTGCTTGCGACCAGTGACTGGCAGATTTTATTGACCAGCAGATTTGGGATCACGCTCGTATACAGGCTCCCCGGCCCCAAGACGATCAGATCTGCGCTCTCTATGGCCTCCAAAGCCTCAGGCAGAGGTTCTGCATTGCGCGGCACCAGGCTGATTGTATCTATTTTTTTTTGCGCCTGAGGAATCTTGCTCTCACCGATCACTTCCGAACCGTCAGTGTACTTGGCCTTCAGTTTCACAGTCGTCAATGTGGAAGGCAGGACCATGCCCCGCACCGCCAAAACTTTGCCGAATTGTTTAATCGCCGTTTCAAAGTCGCCGGTAATATCCGTCATCGCCGCTATGAACAAGTTGCCGAAACTGTGGCCGCTCAAGCCTTCACCCCAGGAAAACCTGTATTGAAACAGCTGCTCCATCAACGGTTCCGTATCAGCCAGGGCAACCAGCGTGTTGCGGACATCCCCCGGAGGCAGGATCCCCAGTTCCTGCCGGATCCTGCCGGAACTGCCGCCGTCATCGGCAACAGTGACGATCGCCGTAATATTGCTGGAATAGGCTTTTAACCCCCGCAGCAGCGTGCTTAGCCCGGTGCCACCTCCAATTACCACAATCCGCGGCCCCCGCTCCAGGCTCCGTTTGCGGTAGACAACCTCTGCCAAATCATCGACCTCATCCGGAGAAACCACCTCGATAATCGAGCGGATCAAATTCCGGATCCCCAAACCGCCGAGGCCGATGCCTATTACTGCCAATAAGATGGCGGCAGCGGTAGTATTGCTGATGTATTGAGTTATGAACCGCAAAAGCTTGGCTTCCGCCGGCGATGACGCCTGGAAATCCCAAATAATGATTCCCAAGGTAAACAACAGTATACCTAAGGTAGTCAAGGCTATCCAGCGCTTAACGCCCATACCGGGAATCAACCACCGATATCCGCCCTTCATGCGAGCATTACCTCCCACTAACAGATTGCCATCTCCCATCCCACCGCCTGAAAGCCCCTATTGTTTGGCATTAAGGATCAGAGCCCGTGACAATCCTGCCGCTTTGGCCATTTGAATGCCATAGTCGAAGTCACCTACCCGCCTTGGGTGATGGGCATCACTGCAGATCACAAATTTGACTCCGGCATCGGCTGCCAGCTCAATCAACTCTACCGTAATGTGCCTATGGCTGGTATTAATTTCAAATGCGGTGTTCCGCTCGGCACAAGCCTTTGCCAGCTCCCTCGAATCAATGGCAAAACGGTGGCCGGGGTGGGTGACGATATCAATAGGATGGCGGTATACTGCATTGACAATAGCTTCAGTGTTCAACAGCCTTGCTTTGCGCCTCAGCCCCGGGGACAATCCGCGCAAAAAGTGTACTGCAGTCCGGTTCAAACCGTCCAGCCATTGCTCCGGCCTCACCATCACATGCAGCCCCACCAGAAGCAGATCGAGTTTGCCCACATACTGCGGCGGTATGTCGATGTCCCCGCGGATGCTGGTGACATTGGCTTCGATCCCCAATTTCACTTTTACTCTAGGGTACAGGACCATG
>JAAYNP010000099.1 GCA_012520795.1 Bacillota bacterium | reverse complement strand
TTAAGCTATCCGTATTTCTAACTCAAACCGTTCCTGAGGGGCGCCTCTTTGCTCTTGATAACCAAACTCTGATTCAGATCGGCATTCAGCTGCTCAATGGGATTATTCTTGCTATTGCATTGAGTATGATTCTATATAAGCCAGTAAAGGAGTATTTGCGCAAACGGAGTGAGACGATTAAAAGCAGATTTGACGAGGCGGAAACCTCCATGGCTAAAGCTAATGAGCTCATTGCTGAGTACGAGGGCAAGTTGAAAGCAATCGATCAGGAACGGGCGAAAATTCTTGAAGAGGCTCGCCTTCAAGCTTATGAAGAGAGCAAACAGATTGTGGCCGAGGCCAGACAAGAAGCTAATGAGATCAAAAGACGTTCACTGGAAAGCGTGGCCGAGGAAAAGAAGCGCCTCAAGGAAGAAGCCCGGCTCTATATCATTGAGGTTGCTTCACATATGGCTAAAAGATACTTGGCAGAAGCCATCGATGCAGAAGTGCAAGAGCGAATCTTTGAAGAAACCATAGCTCAGCTGGAGGAAGCGCAATGGCGAAATTAATGGATCGCAGTGCGAAAGCGCTGTTGGAGATATCGGAAATCAACGGTACTCTGGCTGCGGACCTGGAACAAGCTATCAAAATCAGAGATGCCCTTGATCGGCCGGACGTGCAGGGGTTTCTTAAGGATGCGCGCGTTCCCAGCCTGGCCAAGCACCAGCTGATCAACAAGGTGTTTACCGACCAGCTTCCCTGGTATTGGCAGAGTTTTTTGTATCAGATGATCCGTGATAATCTTTCCTGCAGATTGTGCCAGTACTGACTGAATATATTGGGCGGCTCAACCGGCGTTTGGGCAAAATCGAAGCGAGAGTTGTTTCCGCCAAACCGCTTACGGATCAACAAGTTGACAGGATTCGGAATGTGCTGGCGAAAAAGACCAGTCTGCAGGTGGAGATTTATGCATCAGTCGACCCAGAACTGATCGGTGGCTTTTATGTTTTGATCGACGGCAATATCTTTGACGGTACGGTGAGAACAGAGCTTGAAAAAATGAAAGAAAGCCTGAAGAGAGGAATCGGCAATGATCGTGAGGCCTGATGAAATTAGCAAAGTGCTCAAAGAACTTATTGAATCTTATACATCTGAACAAGACTTCTCTGAAGCCGGTACTGTGACCCAGGTTGGCGATGGAATTGCCCGGGTGCAGGGACTTTACAGCGCCATGAGCGGAGAACTTTTGGAATTTGCCAATGGTGTTTACGGCATGGTCCTCAATCTTGATGAAGATTCCATCGGCGCTGTGATCATGGGGTCTGACGCAGGGATTAAGGAAGGTGATCCAGTTAAACTGACAGGCCGTATGGCGGAAGTGCCGGTGGGGGATGGCCTGCTCGGCCGGGTGGTCAACCCATTGGGAACTCCCATTGATGATGAAGGCCCGATTGCACCGGATGGGTATCGCAAGATCGAGAGCTTAGCGCCAAGTGTGATCATGCGCCAGGAAGTAAACCGGCCTTTGCAGACCGGGATTAAGGCTATTGACGCTTTGGTGCCCATTGGCAAAGGTCAAAGAGAGTTGATCATTGGCGACCGGCAAACAGGCAAGACGGCAATTGCCATTGACACGATCATCAATCAGAAAGACAAAGATGTCTATTGTGTCTATGTGGCCATTGGTCAGAAGGCATCAACGGTTGCCCGGATCATCAAAGTATTGAACGAAACCGGAGCAATGGATTACACCACGGTAGTTGTATCTACAGCCAGTGATTCGGCACCGCTGCAGTATCTGGCCCCCTATGCCGGCTGCGCCATTGCCGAAGAATGGATGTACCGGGGCAAGGATGTATTGATTATCTATGATGATCTTTCCAAGCATGCAGTGGCCTACCGGGCCATCAGTCTGCTGCTGCGCCGCCCACCGGGGCGGGAAGCTTATCCCGGTGATGTCTTTTATCTTCACTCCAGGTTACTGGAGCGGGCAGCATGCTTAAGCAAAGAGTACGGTGGAGGTACACTCACTGCCCTGCCTATTGTGGAAACCCAGGAAGGTGATATCTCGGCCTACATTCCCACCAATGTCATTTCCATTACTGACGGCCAGATT
>JAAYNP010000098.1 GCA_012520795.1 Bacillota bacterium | reverse complement strand
GTGCCTGGTACTCACTTAGTGACGCACCCACCACATGCAGTTTTCCCTTCTGATCAAACCATACATCCACACCGAGGTTGCGGAGAATTAGGCAGATGGTACCAACATCGTTGTTTTTTGGAATGTTATCAAGAACACATTCCCCTTCAACCGCCAACGCTGCCGCCACAATTATTGGCAAAGCGCTGTTTTTTGCACCGCTGATCCTCACTTCTCCGTGCAATCTATTTCCACCTTGAATCTCAAGTTTGGTCATGGTTTCCCCCTCACATTCATTTCAGATTTTTCAAGTATGATCCCACAATCTCTTCCAAAAGATCGTTCCGCTCTATTTGCTGAATTTTTACACGTGCATTATTATGAGAGGTAATATACGAAGGATCGCCTGTCAATAGATAACCCACAATCTGATCGATGGGCCGGTAACCCTTTTCTTCAAGTGCCGTACAGATCTCTTTCAGTTCAGCACCCAGATCAATACTATCAGCATCTACAGCCGAAAATGTGCGTGTTTTGTCGGAGAGTCCCACAGCCTGTCCTCCTTTTTCCAATTGTATGTCTACTGTTAACGAATTTCCTTTCTTTTATGCCAACCTCTAGTGTTTACTTCACCCTGAATGCAATATTATCCTGCCGGCCAACTGTTATATCATTTTTCCGGTTTCCGGAAGGGAATCACGGTGTTATTCTTGAATATTCTAATAAACCTTCCGGAAAGGAGTTGTAATCTAGTGGAGCAGAAACGCTTGCAGCTTTCCCACGATAAAGTTATCGGCGGTGTGTGCGGCGGTATCGCCGAGTTCTTTAATATTGATCCCACTTTAGTCCGTCTAGTGTGGGCTTTATTGACACTTATCTGGCCCATAGGGCTTCTGCTCTATCTTGCCGCCATGTTCATCATTCCAGCAACCACCCACCGAAGCGGCGATTCGAAAGCAGGGGGCTCCGAGAGTGATCCGCAAAGCTCCCGGAACCGCACTTTTGGGTTGGTGCTTTTGATTTTCGGCGCTGTCATGCTGCTTCACAAGCTCATACCGATAATCTCGTGGCAGATAATCTGGTCGATCGTCTTTATCGTTGTGGGCCTGCTTTTGATCATCAGGTCGGATTAATATCACCAGTTAAATCCACTGCATAAACTAGAGGTAGTTAAGGCACGGAGGTTTGTCATGCGCGTCCTGTTAACTACCGAGTTTTTCTTAAGCGGCCAATCGACACATGTCCTAGACCTGGCAATCCAATTACAAAGGCTTGGCCACTCTGCCGGGATTGTCTTTGCCGGGATTCACACTTCCATGTTTCAATCGTACTACGCCCCAATGCTGAAAAAGGCTGGCATCACGTATCACATCACAAATCATCGCCCCGAAATCAATCAGATCATCAGGCGTTTTCAGCCTGATGTTATTCATTCCCACAGTTCAACCATTTTTTCCCTAACCAAAAACATTGCCAAAAACCATCGAATCCCTTTCGTAGTCACCTGTCACGGCTTAGGCTTTTCCCACCCTAAGTATCAGCCAGCTCTGGAACATGCTCAAAGAATAATAGCCGTGGGACCAAACTCAGCTGCTGAAATCATGCAGGCACACAAAGACAAAATAGTGATCATCCCTAATGGCGTCGATATTGAACGGTTCACCCCCGCTAGAAAAGAAAAAACTCTGACAGTCTATTACATTGCACGCCTGGATTGGCCCAAAGTATATCCCCTTAAAAAACTGGCCCAAGCTGTGGCAGAGATTTCCAATCTTAATCTGGTGATCGTAGCCAACTGGCAGCCTCCGGTTAGTTCAGGGGAATACCTTCCCTGGCAGGTGGATATTGAGACCCTGCTTGCCAGGGCCAACATCGTGGCCGGATGCGGCCGGACAGCCCGGGAAGCAATGGCCTCCGGCTGTGCTGTTTTGCTGATGAATACCAGGTACGACGGTATTATCGATCAACAGGCTGTTCGCGATCCCGGCTTTA
Organism: Bacillota bacterium; assembly: GCA_012520795.1. Classification (GTDB taxonomy): domain Bacteria; phylum Bacillota; class Limnochordia; order Darwinibacteriales; family DTU012; genus DTU012. Next base: position 17,489 of record JAAYNP010000098.1, on the reverse strand, counting down.
GTTTTGCAGGCACGCAGGGGCGCTGTACATTCAGTCAACTGGCAAAGGATCTGGCACTGCTCGCAAAAAGCCGCAGGAGGCTGCGGAAACTGCAGCGGTTTAGCCGAGTTTACGCCCTCGAGCATCTTGGCAGCCGAGCCATGGTGGAAAAAACAATCGCCGTGTATCAGGAAGCAATTAGAGAATTCCAGGCTCAATATCTCCGCGCTTCTTTCCGTTCGCCTTCGCATGCTTGGCATGCCCCCAAGTATGCCTACGGTTTCCATCAGAAAAGGCCTCGTTTCTAGACCAGGCCTTTTGCAGAGTCACCGGAATTTATCCTCACGGTAGATCCTCAACAGCCGCTTAATCATTATCAAGAACGACTCACCGCTCGTTCTGGCCACAAGTCCGAACAAGATCAAGCTGAGCAGGATTGCACCTACTGAAAACATAACATAGGATGCCGTAAGCTCAAAAGCTTTGTTATACTTCAGTGCAAATGGTGCACTGGCCAACCTTAGTATACCCAACAGCAAAAACTGAATTGCACTGACAAAACTGAAACGTGTTACAATCAAAGCCTTGTCTTTGTAGAATTCATTAAGCAGATAAATCAGAAGCAGACAGGCAAAACCGCCAACCACCGCCACCCAATTGTCAATGGGCCCCGAAACTTGCTCAAAATACTCCGAATAAAAGTCATCAGTATAATAAAACTGGCGGACAGTTGCAAGAATGATAAAGTTTAACCCGGAGCTTATGATCCACAACAGCCAAAACCGCGACCACGCCATGAACCGCCTTAAGATAACCAACACCCTCCCACATCAAGCTGAAATCCGCCACCATTAAAACTTTGGCAATATAGCCTTTTAGCATTATTCGTAGTTAACTTCTGTTTTTCAGCCTATTATCCTGCCAAGTATACCTTGACAAATTCTTATTCTACGGTAATACTGGCTTCATGAACCGGATTATGTTTGACACCAATGCCTTCGACAGATTAATATGCGATCAGTTTTTCCCTGATGTCTGGCAGGCAGCAAGCAGAGGCATGCTTCAGCTTTTTACCTGTGAAATACAGGAACAGGAAATTGCCCGGATCGAAAACAAGCGCAAGCGCTGCCTAATCCAAAGCATCCCCCGGCAGGTGATCGCTTCAGCCGCAAGTTGTGAAGCCAGCGGGAATCATTTGCATCATGACCCGAAGCAAATGCCGCCCGATTTAGTCATCGCTCATACCGCGGCCCAATACTGCAGTTTATTTGTAACCGAAGACCGGCAGCTGCTCCAATGGTACCGGGAACACTATCCCGACAAGCATGGTTCAGACTACCAGCAGTTTATTTGCTGGTTTCTCGAGCACTTTGTAACATAAAAACCACCCGCACCGGGTGGTTCTTTTCATTGTAGGTTGGTACTCCCAAGGGGATTCGAACCCCTGTCTCCGCCGTGAGAGGGCGGTGTCCTAGACCCCTAGACGATGGGAGCGCCACAAACATAATTATAGCATCTTCTTCGAGCCTTGTAAAGCCTATCTGCCCCTGGGCCTGGGGCTCAGCTGCAGGTTAGGATCGGGCAAGCTCAACCTGCCACGTTAACTCGGCCGCTTTGTTGAGCATTCCCGCTACAGAGCAGTATTTTTCCATTGACAATTGAACGCTGTCCTCCAGCGCCTTGCGCTTCGCTTCCAGATCCGCTCCGGAAAACGTGTATGTGACATTTATCCCCGTAAAGATTTTCGGATGTTCACTGCGGCGTGTACCCTCAACCGCAATCGTCAAACCATCTATTTCAACACGTTTCTTTGCAAGAATACTGACCACATCCATTCCTGAACACCCGGCCAGGCCAATCAAGACTGCCTCCATCGGTGTCACTCCGGAGTTCTCACCGCCGTTCTCGACCGATGTATCCAGCCTTACCTGATTTCCCGAACGCTCTGAAACCCCTGTAAAAGCCATCATGCCGTTCCATTGCACCTCAACCTTGTACACTTGCTGATCCCCCCTGTCTTTGCTTTATTAACTCCAAAGCATCTTTGATCCGCTGACAAGTTTTCGCCCTGCCTAGAACAGCCAGCACATCATAAATGCCTGGGCTGACATTAGTACCGGTCACAGCAACCCGTACTGGCTGAATTACGGTAGCAAGCTTGCACTGATGCTGTTCTTGAGCTTTGCGGAAAATAGGCTCCAATTTTTCTTGAGTATAATCTTTAGCAGCCAAGAGCTCTGGCAAGAGCGAGTGTAAGATTTCCACTGCACCTTCTTTGTCCAGAACTTTTTGAACAGCCTTTTCATCATAGTGCAGCTGATCTTGGAAGAAATAGTAACTCGCTTCCTTCAGCTCAGACAAAACCTTGATTCTTTCCTGCAAGATCCTTAGTACATGTTTGACTTTGCTTTCCAGCTCGGGGCTGACCTCTTGAGGTACAAAACCCCAGCTTTGGAAAAACGGCAGCGCCTGCTGATAGAACTGCTCCAGACTTAATTCCCTAATATACACACCGTTCATCCACTGCAGTTTTGGTAGATCGAATACTGCCGGGTTTTTGGAAACCTTGGCCAGCGTGAATTTCTCAACCAACTCTGCCTTGCGGAACAGTGTTTGGGAATCATCATACGACCATCCTAAAAGCGCAAGATAGTTAACCATGGCGTCAGCCAGGTAGCCTTCTTCCTGAAACTGCCCAACAGATGTTGCCCCATGACGCTTGCTCAACCTGGCCCGATCCGGTCCCAGGATCATGGGGATATGGGCAAACCGGGGCACAGCAAAACCAAAAGCTTCATAGAGCTGTATTTGTTTCGGTGTATTGGAGAGATGGTCCTCCCCACGGATAACATGGGTGATCCGCATCAGTGCATCATCTACAACCACAGCAAAATTGTAGGTAGGCATTCCATCAGATTTAACGAGCACAAAGTCATCAAGCTGGTTGTTGTCAAAAGTGACCTTCCCTCTGATCAGATCATCAACTAGTGTGGATCCATGATAATCGGCTTTAAACCTGACAACTGGCTTGCGCCCCTGATTGATGAACTGCTGCTGCTGGGCCTCGGTAAGGTTACGGCAGCGGCCGTCATACTTGGGATCGCGTCCCTTGCTTACTGCATCCTGACGGATTTGATCCAGCTCCTCAGGAGTACAAAAACAATAATAGGCCCTTCCTGAATCCAGAAGCTTGTCTGCATGCCTCCGATAGAGATCAAGCCGCTCAGACTGAAAATATGGGCCGTAGCCTCCCCCCTTTTCGGGGCCTTCGTCCCAGTCCAAGCCCAAATACTTCATGGCTTCGAGAATAGCCTGGGTTGAGGCATCAGTGCTCCTTGCCAGATCCGTATCTTCAATCCTCAGTACGAACACGCCTTGATGATGCCTGGCGTACAAATAGTTGAACAAAGCAGTTCTCGCTCCACCCACATGCAGATACCCTGTGGGGCTGGGAGCAAACCTGACTCGTACTTGATTCATGTTCATCCTCCTATATCCGCTGCGCTAAATCATTCTGTCACACTAGCTGCCGCAACAAAGTTTCCGGGTCTCCATAAAGATAGTCAATGATGGGAATCTCCAGCATAGTATAGGCCCCAGGCTTTTGTTTTACACTGGCCCGTGCGCAGGACACCATATTTTGTGCCGTCAAGGCGGGGTTATTAATCCGCATTTCAAATTTAAACAACTGATTTGCAGTCTTTCCCGAGACGCCTTTCCGCTCAATCACCACACCATGGCCCGCGTCCATCAATTGGCCCACATCGTCTACCTGGTGGATCTCGACCTGATCATTTACAAAATACGGATCGTTTTTGATCTGCTGCTCAATATATTCAAAATCTGCTCCCGGGTCTGGCTGAACATACACCACCCGGCGGTGGATGCCGGAACCTAAGGGGACCGTGATCGACAAAGCGTCCTTTACTCCATTAATGGCCTTGACCACTACAGAATGGCCCATACTCATGCCCGGCCCGAAATTGGTATATGTAACCCCTTTTGGAGCCATGAGGCTGAGAATAGCCCTGATCATGGAGTCGGTACCTGGATCCCAACCGGCGGAAACAACCGCCACCGCGTTGTACCTTTGTGCTATCCTGTCCAATTCCCTGCGGAGATCGGCCAACTTGCCGTGGACATCGTAGCTATCGACTGTATTGATCCCCAATGCCAATACCCGGGCGGCATACTCTGGAACGGACCTGGTGGGAGTACAGATTAACGCTACGTCCACATCACCAAGCTCCCTAATATCAGCAACAACCAGTATTCTGTCCAGTTCTGCTGGTTTTTCCACCTGGCGCCGGACCACTCCGGCCAGCTCCAGATCCGGGGAGGCCAAAACAGCTTCCACAGCATATTTCCCGATATTGCCGTAACCGATCACTGCCGTCCTGATTGCCATAGCTGATCCCCCCTCAAACATCATCGGTAAATCTTCTCGCCTTGATTCAGGATTCCTGCAAGTCCGGCAAAGGCACTTTGCTTTCACTGCATGTGCACAAATCCTTGCAGGACATCAGGACAAGTGCGTCCAGAGCCAGCCCCCGAACCAAATTCATCCTGTCGGCTACAACCTTGCTCACATCGAGGTGGGACAGGGGCTCACCAGCCAGGCCTGCTCCCATATTGGTAACAATGCCGATTGAAGCATAACAAATCCCTGCTTCCCTGGCCAGGACCACCTCCGGGACTCCTGTCATTCCTAAGACATCGCCGCCAAGTTTCGCAGCCATGCGAACCTCAGCTGTACTCTCATAACGGGGCCCTTCAAAACAGACGTAACAACCGTTCCCATGAATGGTAAGTTTCCTGTCCCGCCCCAAGTCAAGCAGCGCTTCTCTCAAATACGGGCAGTACGGGCTGGTAACGTCAACATGAACGACAGATGTATGTTCACCATCAAAAAATGTCAGCGGCCGCGATTTAGTAAAATCAATGAACTGGTCAACCAACACAAAATCGCCCACCATGAAGTTGGAGTTACAGGAACCCACTGCGTTGGTAGCAATCACGTAATGGACACCCAGAGACTTTAAAGCCCAAATGATCGCCCTGTAGTTTACCTTGTGGGGGGCTACAGAATGGCCTTTCCCATGGCGGGGGACAAATCCGATTTCCAACTGCTGATACCTCCCGGCAATCAGGTCAGCCTTTCCATAGGGCGTCTCTACTTGTATCTCTTTTTCACTGCTTAAGAGGCCAGGATCGTAAACTCCTGTTCCGCCAATGATTGCATATTGCACGATACCAGCTCCTCTATCTCTAGATAATTATTTGCAGGAATTTACTGAATTATCTATAATTTATATTATAGCCTTTTGCGGCCTGCAGAGAAAGGGGAATTCCATGATACGCCGGCTTGTGTTTTGCTTGGCCTTACTAACCTTGCTTGCCTTAGTGGCTTTGACTTGGCCGCGGTTCGTCAAGACAGAATACTACGTAATCGATTCGATCAGCGATGGCGTAGTCAGGCTGGAACCTTTGGGGGATACCGGCAAAGATGCGTCATGGCTTGAACACGGCTGTCTGTATTTAGAACACCAAGACAACCTGGTTCTGGCTGAAGGGCAGGTTGTGGCCTGTTTCACGTTTGGAAACAAGCTGCTGGGCATCGCTCCCGATATGGCCAAAACAGAACGCCGCAGAGCAGAAATCCAAGCTATCATCTGGCGAATCAACCCTAACGCTCCTGCGAGCGATTAGCCAGCCGTTCCAGAATCGAAGCAATCTCCTCACGGGCAGACTTGGTTTTCTCATAATCGATCTCCCAGGTAACCTTGAGAAAGTCGCCTTCCTTTGCAGTTTTCGGCAAAAGCGAGCGCGGAACCGCCACCATCAGATGTTCTTCTTCATTGCTTCCCACCGAGGAAAACTCCAAAACAGCAAGATCGCCTTCAAAACGGTCAACAACAGCTGTCCACTCCATGCTCAACCCTCCGTCTGTCTTCGTTTGGCTAGCTTGCGCTAGTTTGTTGATGGTTCCACATTGTTTCCGGCTCAATCCGCCAGCAGTGCTGCTCGGCGCTTATAGGTAGTGATATCAACCGACCCGTCCTCAATCAACACGGTAATGGTCCCATGAATGTCCGTCCGGTAGATATCCGCACCAAGAGCCGCATACCGCAGCAGCACTTCAAAATCCGGATGCCCGTAGGGATTGGCCTTCCCGCATGATATGACCGCTTTGCTGGGTTGGACTGCCATTAAAAACCCAAGGTGGCTTGATGTCTTGCTGCCGTGATGCGGGGCTTTGATAAACCGGGCCTTGAGATTGGCCTGCTGCTGAATCAAGTGCTCTTCTACCTGGCTTTCGATATCCCCTGTAAACAGGAAGCTGATTCCCTCAATCTCAATTCGCAAAACGATTGAATTGTTGTTGATATCATCTGAGAGGGGATATCCGGGATGAAGAATTTCGATCCGATCAATGCCTTCAATATCAATGCCCGTTCCCGGTTCAGCCCTGATGAATGGAATATCCAGATTTTCGATGTGCAACAGCAGTTCCTTATAGGTTTCAGTTGGATGGATGTCATAGTTTGCATAAATCCGATCCACCGGGATTTGCTCCAGAACAGGAATCAGCCCACCGATATGATCAGCATGTGGATGGGTTATGACAACAACATCAATGGCATCGATGCCTGCATTCATAAAAAACGGCACCACAACCTCCTCTCCTGCCTTTCTGGTGCCTGCATCGATCAGCATTGAGCCTCCGTGCGCCGTAACAATTGCGATCGCATCTCCCTGGCCTACATCAAGGAATGCAACCTGGGTCTCGGATGCCCTAACGGCCTGAACCCAGAACATCAAAATCAGCAGTACAATCCACAGCCTGCGCCGCATCAGACCTGCCCCCTTTTTGCCTTTTCGGCCGCATCCTGCTTTCTTTAACTGCCTATTTTCAACAAAACTCGCCAGAGCAGCTAGCCGGATTCCCGCAATCTTGCCTTAACCAGATCTCGTGCCAGCTCCCGATAAGCCAGAGCCCCCGGCACTTGGATCTTGACATCAAAAATCGGTTTTTGTTCAGCGGCACTCTCTGCAAACCGAATACTGCGGTTAACTTGATATGGGTAGAGATGAATCTCCTTGAATTCAGTTTTTAAAATTCGGATGATTTCCCTGCCGTGGACTGTCCGGGCATCAAACATTGTGGGAAGCAGGCCTGCCACCTGCAGTGTGCTGTTTAGCGTTCCCCGGATTTTCGCTATCAGCTTCAACAGCGCGTGTGTACCGCGAATACTCAAGAACTCACATGCGACAGGGATAATCACCTTGTTGGCTGCCGCCAGGGCATTGATTGTCAAAATACCCAACGATGGCTGGCTGTCAATGATGATATAATCATACGAATCCCTAACGTGATTGATAACCCGCGTCAATCTCCGTTCCCGGGCTGGAACATTGAGCAGCTGCATCTCCGCTACTGCCAGGTCGATATTGGCCGGCAGCAGATCGACACCGTATTTGGTTGTAAGAATCATCTCACCGGGGGGAACATCCCGAAGCAAGCACTTGTACACCGTCTCTTCAAGCCCATCAGGCTCGTATCCGGCATAATATGTCAAACCCCCTTGAGGATCAAGATCAATGAGCAGCACATGCTGGCCAATTCCTTCCAGAGCAACACCTAGGTTGAAAGCAGACGTAGTTTTACCTACCCCGCCTTTCTGATTGGCAAAGACGTAAACCTGTCCCACAAGGAACCCCCCCGGGTGGTGGAATTTTACAGTCTTAGTTCGTGATTGCCGGCAAAAACCCTTCCATAGATCGATCAGCTGAGACCTTGATTAATTACGGTCGCTGCGTTAAGATAGTTGTTGGTTGTAGCAATTTCTCTCTTTGCTTCATAGTTTAGTAGTATCTTATGGATAGCTACTATCCTTGAGCAAAGGGGGAAACGAGTTGGAGAAAGAACACACCGGCAGACCCGATGTTAATTTGAATCAAGCAGATTGTCAAAATTGTCACGAACAGCAGCTGCTGCAGCAGGCGAACTTTACCTGTCCGCCAAACACTTTTGCTTATATTGTCCAGCCTGGGGATACTATGTTTTTGATTGCCCAGAGGTTTGGAGTCAGTTTGGATGCCTTAATTGCAGCCAATCCGCAGATTCCGGATCCCAGCGATATCAGGCCGGGGCAAACAGTTTGCGTCCCTCAAGCTGCAACTATCTGCCCACCTAACACGTTTGCATATACAGTGCAGCCTGGGGACACCATGTTTTTGATTGCCCAGAGGTTTGGAGTCAGTTTGGATGCCTTAATTGCGGCCAATCCCCAAATCCCGAATCCCAATCTGATCTTGCCTGGACAGACTGTGTGTGTGCCTACAGCTGCACCTCCTGGTGAATGTCCGCCGAACACAATTGTCTATGTAGTACAGCCCGGAGATACAATGTTCTTTATCGCCCAAAGGTTCGGTGTAAGCCTCAACGCTCTAATTGCAGCCAATCCACAGATCCCGAACCCAAATCAAATCAGGCCCGGGCAGAGGATTTGTGTACCGAGGGCACCGGCACCACCTGGATGCCCGCCGGGATCAACGCGCTACACTGTACAGCCGGGGGACAGTATGTTCACGATTGCAAGGCGTTTTGGTGTCAGCCTGGATGCCCTGATCAGGGCCAACCCGCAAATCAGCAATCCAAGCCTGATCTTTCCTGGTCAGCAGTTGTGCATACCACCGAGGTAATAATCCTAAACAAGCCTGATTACTCCTAAGATTTCCCGGGTATAATAAGGGAAATCTTAGGAGGTGCAATCTATGATCTCAGCCGAGGTTTCCTTATATCCTGTAGAGACGCTTGACTCTGATCGGGTAATCACCGAATCTTTGCAAGCACTCAACGATCACCAGCTTCAATATGATATCGGGTCTTTAAGCACCCAAATCCATGGAGAGCCGGATCATGTCTGGTCTGCCCTACGTTCGCTCCATGAACGGGCCCAAGCTCTCGGAAATGAAGTGGTAATGGTTGTGACAATCTCGAACGGAACATGAAAAGCCTCGCAAGAGGCTTTTTTGATAACAAAACATGGACAAGGGGTAATGTTATGGAATTCATGTATACTGTTCTTGCCAATTTTACTCAGGTTCTTATTTGGATCCTGGAGAGCATCGGTATCCTGATCATTGCCTATTCATCCATTGTAGTCTTTATCAAATACTGCCAACTTAGATTTCAAGAACCGGATTCAGAACTAAAGCTACAGCTTGCTCAAGGCATGACCTTGGGACTTGAATTCCTGCTCGCCGGTGAGATCTTGAAAACAATAGTCGCCAGAGATATCTATGAACTGATTGCTGTCGGCGGGCTTGTTATTATCAGATCGTTAATCACTTTGCTTCTGCATTGGGAAATCAAAAACGACGCCTACAAGCGTTAACAAACGGTGAACCCGCCGATCTGGAATGGAAAACCTGCTTCCAGCGGAGCGGGTTTTTTTACAATATATACGTTGACTGATCTCTTAAATGATGCTAATCTATATTTGGGTTGATTAGTGAAAGTGCTCACACAGTACATTACGGGGAGGAATTCGATGAAAAAGGCAATTGTATTAACTCTTATGGTTCTGTTACTTGCATCCAGCATTGCATCTGCCGCTAATTGGGTAGACGGCGTATATGAAGCCTGGTCAGATGCGGGCGCAAGAAGTATCGGTTACGCCAAGGTATTTATTGAGGATGGCAAAATTGCTGCCGTAATTCTTCGCGAGTACACCGACATCCTTGTGGAAAAGGATTTTGCAGTTTATGCATGGCCAGAAGCGAGAGAGGCAAGCCAAACACTTGCTCAGAAGTTTGTTAAGGCGCAGGGTGCCGATGTAGATATCGTCACTAAAGCAACAGGCAGTTCCACTATGTTCAAACAGGCTGTGGAGAGAGCTTTGTTGAAGGCTGATCCAAACGCAAAACTCGGCAAGTATTTTGACGGTGTTTTTCTGGGCAGATCACATTGGGATCCCCACGGATACTATGAACTGGTCCGAGTCACAATTAAAGACGACAAAATTGTCGATATAGTATTTCAACGGGTAAAAACTGACTACACAATGTTGGATCCCGCCGATTATGCCTGGCCGTTGGATATTGCATGGGAGCAATATACCGAAGCTGCAAAAATTTCTATTCCCGGATATGTTGATGTTATCACAGGTGCCACCGGCTTAACCTTGACTGGCAATATAGCAGTTCGCGATGCTTTAACAAGGGCATCGACAGAGTAAACACCTTGAGAATCAACCAATCAAACCCGGAATATAACAAGAGCATCAGCCTCAGGAATCCGGCTGATGCTCTTGTTATTAGTATGTTAAGCAAAACTGTCTTGCAACATGGACTAATTAAAGAATAATGATAAAACCACGGCAACCACAAGTGACGGCAGGAGGTTTCCCACTGAAATTTTGCCAATGCCCAAGATGTTGATCCCGATGCCGATGATCACAATCCCTCCCGTTGCCCCAATGGCCTGCAGAGCACCAGCGTGAAACAGGGGTTCCAATAAACTGGCAAAGACGGCTATCGCTCCCTGATAGACTAAGATCGGAACCGCTGAAAACAGGACGCCTATTCCAAAGGATGAAGCAAAAAAGACAGAGCTTACACCATCCAGCATTGCTTTCGTATAAAGTGTGTCATGGGTTCCTTTCAACCCGCCTTCCAAGGCTCCAACAACGGACATTGCCCCAACACAAAACACCAATGACGCTGTAACAAACCCCTGAATGATCCGCTTGGCTTCACCTTCCGGCCGCCGCCTACCCAACCGCTTACCTAGGGATGCCAATCTTGCCTCCAGTTTCAGGCTTTCACCGATAAAGCCTCCGATCACTATACTGGCTATCGGAATCAAGATGTTCCCATGATCGAGGCCCATTTTTATGCCAAGAACAACGGTTACCAACCCCAAGCCTTGCATGATTGTATGCCGGATATCTTCTCGCAAACGCAAGAGCATGCCAATTGTTGACCCCACCACTACAGCGCAGGCATTGACGAACGTCCCCCACAACATCATGATCAATCCTCTCAGTACAGCCAATCAGTTCCATGCATTATTACTATCATATCTATAATCTGTGAAATGTCAATCGGTCTAGAGGGCCAATATGTTCAAGATTGATTTGACTCCGTCCGGTGCCGCAGGTGGAATGACAGGTGCAGCAAACTGTCTGTAAGATGAATATGCTCCACAACTACATCGTCGGGGACCTGCAAATGAATCGGTGAAAAATTCCAGATCGCCTTCACACCCGCTGCAACCAGGCGGTCGCAGATGCCCTGGCTGACATCGCGCGGTGTGCAAATGACGGCGATATCGCACGGATTGCTTTTTAGGTATTTTTCAAGGCCATCGATTGACCGGATTTTAACACCGCCCAATTCCTCCCCGATTATCTGGGGATCACTGTCAAAAATAGCACTTATGACAAACCCCCTCCGCCGGAAATTCTGGTAGCTGGCCAGCGCTCTGCCAAGATTTCCTGCGCCGATTAAAACTAACCGGTATTCCCGATCCAATCCTAAAATCTCTGCTATGCGCTGCCTAAGCTCATCGACGCGATAACCATAGCCGTGAAGCCCGAATGAACCAAAGTAGCTTAGGTCGGAACGGATTTGTGCGGCGGTCATGTTCAAAGCTTTGCCCAGTTCCGCCGAGGAGATCTTCTCGTGAGCTTGTGACAACCCTGACAAATAGCGGTAATACACCGGTAGCCGGCTGATAACACCCCGGGGAATCCCGGCCATTTTTCTTCGATTGCGCACTGTCATCATTTTCACCCCCAAAGGTATGTCTGTCTCCTTTACTGTACTCTTATCCGCTCCCTGTGAATAATCTGCTGATTGGCGATCCGATCCCTGACGACCACTTCGGCGATGTACGTCCCACGCGGAGCATACCAGGGAATCTTCACCCATAAATAGAACCATACTGTATCGATCAGCTCCGTATCTGTATCATCGAACTCGATCACATCCCGCTCGACCCACAGCCTGAGGCCAAAGCTCGTTCTTAAGTAGACATCGACAGTGAGGTCAATATGGTACATCCCATCGGCGTAGCGGTTTTCAAACCCAGTCACTTCCATAAAACCGTAGACAGTGTTGCCCCGTTCAAAAACACCCTCATTGGGTATATATTCATAGAAGTTGTCCTCTTCTTTCGACCAACCCATATCGGTAAAGCGAAAGCCCGCCTCCTCTTCTTCTTCCACACCAGAAGCGTCCGCGAGCTCCACAACCTCAGCAACCTCTTCAATCTGCACCGGTGTTTCGGTAAGAGGCTCCGCTGCTGCTGCAGGAGTGTATAAAAGCAAAGCAAGCAACAGGATCAAACTCATCTCTTATGATTCCTCCTAGGATTTTCACTGCCCAATGTCGAATAGAGTGGGCAGCAGGAATATTAGTAACTTACAAAGAAAGGAAGAACGCTGTGATTAAGGGACTGGACAAAGGCAAGTGGAGTCGTCCCACTGATAAGTCCGCCGTCTATATAGAAATCGAGCCAGGCGCACGATGGGGTATCCGCGTTACCTTATTCGAGAACTTTGCCAAGGTTGAGGCCGTCCAGGGTGAAAAAGCTGTATGGTATAATGCACCGAAACGATACAGCACCATTGTCGCGCCTCCTAATATTTTCGAGAGACTAAGGGGAATTTCCTTTGAAGATAAAATTTTGGCCGAAGTCGCCAACAAAAGACGCGTCGCCGCCGAAGAAAACGGTACACCAACGTATTTTACCGACTCCGGTGACGCCGATTGACAGCGAATTCACGAAACTTTTACAGGATCCGCCTTGCTAATGCATGACATCTACCCCTATACTATGAGGGAGGCGAGGATATGAAAATATTAGTCGTAGCCGATACTGTAGACCCTTTATTGTATGACCACTTCCGGCGCGATCGATTTCCCGATATTGAACTGATTCTCTCCGCCGGCGATCTGCCGGCTTGGTATCTTTCTTATCTAATGTCGGTTTTCAATGCGCCTTTATACTATGTCCGGGGCAACCACGATTACGACTATGATCGGGAACCGCCTGAAGGTGGAGAAGACATAGATTGCCGCATCGTGAAGGCGAAGGGCCTTAAAATCATGGGCTTTGAAGGTTCAATGTTCTATCACTCGCCCAGGGCAGTGCAGAGAACAGAATGGCAGATGTGGTGGCAGTGGCAGAAGATGCGGCCTAGAATCATGCTTGCAGGCAGAATTGATATCGTATTAACCCATGCTCCCCCTTTTGGCATCCACGATGCAGAAGATCAATGCCATAAAGGGTTCCTGGCTTTTTCAAAAATGATTCACAAATACCAGCCGCGGTATTTTATCCACGGCCACACCCACTTGAACTACAGCTTGAAGCAGAAACGGATCGATGTGGTGAACAACACCGAGGTCATCAATGGTTATGGCTACCATATTTTGGACACTGAGGAATGATCCGCGCCTTAAGGAGGTGGCCATATGTTCTCCCGTAAGACGATCGAGTCATTCAGCCGGCAAGTATCTGAACAGAACCTGATTGAGACCATCGAACTGGGGTTGCGGACCGTTGAGGTGAAAAAGATCGTTGGTTCTGTGAACCGGTGGCAAGACTTCGACGCTCAATTTCGCTTTCGCCTTACGTCGCAAACTGCGGTGGAGCGCTATTCCCGGATTAAGAGAGCCATGGAAGAAGGGGCGATCATGCCTCCGGTAAAGCTATACAAGGTAAGGGACAAGTATTATGTCCTGGATGGCCATCACCGGATTGCAGCCGCAAAGGAACTTGGCCAAATCTATGTTGATGCTTATGTTACCGAGTTCTTGCCTGTCGGTGATTCCATGCAGCACCTTTTATGGCGTGAACGGGCTCAATTTGAATACCGCACCGGATTGGCAGATATAGAGTTTACTGAGCTGGGCATGTATCAAGAGCTGCTTAAACAGATCGAACAATTTGAGCAGGAGGATTACAAAGGTTATTATATTAATGACAGCTTTTTTCATGTAGCGAAGCAGTGGTACGAAGACATTTATCTGCCTGTAGTTAAAGAAATCCGCAAAGAGAAGCTGCTGGATGATTTTCCCAATCGCACAGAAGCAGACCTTTTTTTGTATGCTACTCATCACCGGATTGCCAAGAGCCGCCTGCTTCAGGAGGAAGTGACTTACCGTGAAGCCCTGGCGGATCTGCGCCCTTCCGACAAGAAGACTCTGAAAGAAAAGATCCTGGAGACCATCGGCAGTTTGCTTAGGTTAAACGACGTCCCCCATGACTGCCCTCACGGGTTGATTATCGACGAAGACGGCCTGGTCAGAGTTACCAAAGACTGTGAGGGCTGCACCAAGTGCAACCGGGGCAAAGAACCAGTCCCTGGAGAACCAAGGATTATCAGCGAAGAAGATGTCGAGGGTTACCGCAAAATATGAAAGAGCACTTAAGATGGGTTAGCGCTCTCAAAGGAAGTGCAGCCTGATGCTTGCAGGCGATACCGCAAGAATACTGGAAATCCTAAAGGATACCTATCCGAATGCGCAGACTGAACTGAAATACGAAACCCCTTTCCAGCTCCTGGTTGCCACCATTCTTTCCGCCCAATGCACCGATCAGCGGGTCAATATGATTACCAGCCAGTTGTTTGCGGATCACCCGACTGTGGAGGCTGTCGCCCGGCTACCAGTTTCTAGGTTGGAAGATTACATCCGCTCCGCCGGCCTGTGGCAGACAAAAGCCCGCAATATCAAGAAAACAGCCCAGATTTTATTAGCACATTATAACTCCACAGTGCCCCAAACCCGTGATGAACTGATGCAGCTTCCCGGAGTCGGACGCAAGACTGCAAATGTTGTTCTGGCCAATGCCTTTAATGTACAGGCCATTGCCGTGGATACCCATGTCCACAGGGTTGCCAACCGCCTTGGATTGGCCAAGAGCATAAGCCCGGAGCAGACAGAGCAGCAGTTGATGGACATTATTCCAGAACAGCTGTGGAAGAATGCCCACCACTGGCTGATTCAGCATGGACGCAGACTCTGCCATGCCCGCAAACCCAAGTGCGAGCGCTGCCCGCTGGCTGTTCTGTGCCCAAGTGCCCCTAGACTCCGATCGGATCAGGAAGTTCACTGTAAACAGGCAGATAGTCAAGGTCAGTATAAATGATCACTGTAGTATGCGGGTATACCTCTGCATTGGGAGCCGGAATCTGGTCAATGATGCGCGAGCCAAGGCCGGCTGTTTCAACCTTGAAACCCGCTTCCGTCAGGAGCCTTTGTGCTTCTGCAACCGGTTTACCCAGAACATCCGGTACTTTCACCGCCAGCCTTCGGTCAATGCCGCTCTCCTGTTCCGGCTTGACTCCCAAATAAGGCATGATTTGCTCAACTAGACGGGCAAACACCGGGCTGGCAATAATTCCACCGTAGAAGGCACCTTGTGGCTCCCATAGGACCAACAACCCCACAATTCGGGGATCGTGCTCCGGCGCATATCCGGCAAAGGATGTCACCGTTTTTGAGTGGGAATAGCGGCCGTGTTCCACCAATTGAGCCGTGCCTGTCTTACCTGCCACGGCATAACCTTTTACGTCCGCTTTTTTTCCCGAACCATTGGCAATCACCGAACGCAAAACCTTGCTGACCATATTGGCAACATTTTGATCGAGAATGCGCTCCGATGGAGGAATTTCGGGGCCAATCTCACCAGCTTCGGTCCGGATTGCCTTCACATAATGAGGCACACAAAAAACACCGTCATTGGCAATTGCTCCAAACGCTGCCAGAAGCTGCATCGGGGTACAAGTCAGGCCCTGGCCAAAACCAATATTTGCCCAGGTGACCAGCGGAATCTTCTCGGAGGGCGGCCGAACCGTCCCTGGTGCTTCACCGGGAAAATCAATGCCCAGGCGATCGCCGAATTTGAAGGTTTTTAAGTAATGATAAAACCTTTCACCGCCCAGATCGATCCCTAACTTGGCATAAAAGGGGTTGCATGAATTCTCCAGAGTTTGGGTGAATGACTGCGGCCCATGGCCGCCTCTGTTCCAGCACCGGATCGTCCATCCCGACACTTTAATATAGCCGGGATCAAAGAAGTGCGTATTCAAAGTCGCCACTCCGGAATCCAAGGCGGCAGCCGCTGTAACTGCCTTGAATGTGGATCCCGGTTCGTACGGGTCAGTAACCGTAATATTTCTACGGTTTTCAATTGGATAAGCATTATAATCCAACAGATCATAAGAAGGATAGATCGCGTTTGCCAAAATCTCTCCTGTTTTCGGATCGGCTATGACAATCAGGCCCAAACGGGACCCGGTCTCCAGGCACGCCCTTCTTACTTCCTTTTCAGCTATTTGCTGGATATAAAAATCCAAAGTCAAAACCAAGTCAGCCCCATCAATGCTGGGAGTATAGGCTTTGATTCCGTGGTCAATGATTTGCCCGACGGCATCACGCTCAAATATTGCTTCTCCTTTGACTCCCCGAAGGTAACTGTCATAAAAAAGCTCGATGCCCTCCAGGCCTTCATTGTCAATGCCGACAATTCCCAGCACCTGCGGTGCAAGCGATCCGTAAGGGTAAAACCGTTCCGGATTCTCCACAACGCCAATACCCGGCAGGTTCGCTTCATGAATGGCCAGGGTTTCTTCAGCAGTCACCCGCTTTTTGATCCATTCGCTGGCAGTGTTTTTTTGAAGGCGCTGCAGGACAAACTCGAGATCCAAATCCAGAATTTCGCTGAGTTTGGCAGCTGTGGACTCCTTGTCCTTAACCTGATTGGGTACGGCATATACAGCATTGGCACTAACTGAGACCGCCAAGGGTATCCCGTTGCGGTCATAAATAGTGCCGCGCTTTGCGTCAACAGGTATGGACTGGAGCCGTTGGTCCATAGCCTTGCCTATGAAAAAGTCGTTGCGGATTAACTGGACATAAATCAACCGTCCGGCGAGCAGCAAAACGGTAAATGTTATCAGGGCAAACAAAAACATAATCCTTCTGGACACCAGTGAATTAGAGACCCGCACCCAACCGCCTCCTTAAAACCATCTTATAACCATCTTATAACCATCTTAAAACCATCTGGCAAAAAACAGCACGATCCGGTTCCAGATTCTCCGGAAAAAAGAAGCCAAGCCTGTGCTTTGATCTGATACCAAATCGACCCTGCCAAACTCTTCTCCAGCCCTTAATACAATCAATTCACCGATTTTTTCTCCCTTTTCAATCGGTGCCCGCCCCGGAGCAATCTCATGTTTTGTTTCAATCATCCGATCCTGATCACTAAAGACAAAGATGGACAGGTCTTGTTGCAAAACTGCACCCACCATGTATGTCACTCCGTCCGGTACACTAACTGTGGCAATCAACTCTCCTTTGGGAATTACGGTCTCCAACCTGCCATAGGTGTACTCAACCAGTGCCTCCGACTCCTCATTCCGGACTTCCCGACTGGGAGCGCCAAGGACAACTACAATCAGGTTACGCCCTTCACGGTTAACGCTGGT
>JAAYNP010000129.1 GCA_012520795.1 Bacillota bacterium | reverse complement strand
TCCACAACACCATTCTCAACTGAAGTCATTGTCCAATCGTTTAAAACATCACCTGGTTTTAGTAATGTGGTTGTTCCTTGATGCTCAATCAAGACAAAGGTCTCATCACCGCTGCCTAAGATGCCCTTAACAGAGAACACAGGAATGTCATACTGTCTAATAAAAGCCTTCACCTGCTGCCACTCTTCGTCCAAAGCCTCGGCTTGGATTGTGTGGGTCCGTTCTTCCCATTTGAACTCAAGTTCTGGGAAAGACTGCAGTAACAATCCAGTGATATGCACTCCATCACCATAATAAACGGGAGCACTCTGCTGCGTTACAGGCACATCGGGTGTGCTGGGCACAGCCGTTGCGGGCGTTACCGGAGCAAACACTTTCCTGTCATATTGTTGAATCACCTGCAGAGCCTGGTCTACATCAGAATCAAAACCGGAAATCACTAGCAGATCCAAGTTTGCATCTATGTAGCTCTTTAAGCCAGGAACCAGAAGAGTGACCAGCCGCTGGGCCGATTCCACCGGTACATGTTCCACAACGACAAAGGCAAACCTCTCGGTGCCAAACTCACTTTTTAGTCGCTGTTGACTTGCTACCACCATCGTATTTCCAATAATCTGGTAGCGATATCCAGTAGTTCGGGTCACCAAGTCCAAAGCCTCTTCTACACTAAGATCCTTGAGACTAAAGCTCACTTGCCCCGAAACAGATGGATCCACTAGGACATTGTAACCACCTAGTTGACCAAGAATCTGAAAGACGTCCACCAGCGGAGCCTGTTGAAATTCCATGTTTACAACCTGATTGGCTAAAGCCGGTGCTGGGATACTCGCCATCACCAAAAGCAAACACAGGGTAAAAGCCAACGTCCACTCAAACTTCATTCAATCAACTCCCCACCTCTAATTTTAACTGCACACCATCGACATTGAGCCAGACCCCATTCGAAACGACACTGCTCACAACGGCCTCATCCAGTCTATCTCCAGCTCTGTACCAGCTCCGGGTACCATCTTTCGAAAGAAGCACCCTTCCTTCTTCTTCGGTCACTACTACACCCAATACTTGGACTCTCTCGTCAAGAAATTTGGCAACGGTGTTAAAGGAAAGTCCAAAGGAACGAGCAGACAGGTATACTTCATGTGTCGAATCTAGCAAGGGAACGATCCAGTGCGATAAGGCGGCGTGTTCTAGGATCAAAACGTGTAAATCTGCTGCCAAACGAAGTTCAAACTGGCCCTCGCCAATATAGGTCACAATCACTTCTTTTAAGCGCAAGGTGGGTAAACTCTCTTGCATGTGCTTCACATAGGAGAGGAGCATGCCATCACCTTGGAGTGTCAGTGTGAGAGGGATCACACCCTCGACATCGCCTGGTTTGGCCTGCATTGGTACATGATCGGAAGAATTCATCGTCAAGCCGTAATACTCACTGAGGCTAGCCAAGACATCCTGCACCCTGGGGAAATCGTATTGGGAAGGGATATCCTCGCCTAGAGCGGTCAAACGCATTCTGGCTTCTACAACCTCTGCCTCAAGGTTTGCCTTCTGAGCCACGATCGCGTTCAGCTCCTCCTCCTGCCGGGCAAGCTGCTCGATACGATTACCTAGTTCCGCGACTTGATTACGACTGGGTACGAGCACAGCCATAAGGATCACCGCAGCCCCTAAGTAAAAGAGTGCAGCGACCACAACGGACCATGTAAGTTTTTCTTTAATCAGACGCAAGCGATCCATGAGCCTGTCCTCCCCTTATCACCAGTCTAAACATGCGAAACCCTGTATTTCCCGCCGTAGTAATCGACCCTATCTGGACCTCTTCGCTACGTTCGCCTAAGAAATACAGATACCGTGATAAGCTGGTCATATCTTC
>JAAYNP010000097.1 GCA_012520795.1 Bacillota bacterium | reverse complement strand
GGTTGTTGAGGAATCAGTACGGCAGATATTCGAAGGCAAGGGTATGTCAGCGTTTCAGCAGGCCCTGCGAAATGGAATGAATCAGATATGTTGTGCAATTCAGCAACGGGTATACTGGTCTTTTTTTCCGCCAGATGGTGGCGTTCAATCCACCCCATTGTCATCACTGGAGCTGAGTTCGGGCTGTCCGGACCAATGAAGCTGATCATGTTCTTCACTCTGGGGACCTTTACCGTTATTTATGTGTATTTTTTGGCCTTGAGGTTCACCAGCTTGACGCTGGCAGAACGGATTTCCAGACTTAAGGAGGAGCGGCAATGACTTATCTGGTTTTGGCTTATTCGATTGTGTGGATATTAATCCTTGTTTATACCTGGATCGTGCATGAACACCAAACCAAATTGGACAGACAGATAACTATTCTAGAAGAAATGCACCGTGACTAACTTGCTGTACCCAAGCCAGTGGTCGGGCGGTTTATTATTTGGAATCGATCCTGTAACATGCCACGATTTCACCGTAATACATGGTGTGGTAATCGGGATACCAGCGCTCTTTTATCTCTGGGTTCAAATAATCGGGATCAATGGTCTGCTGGTAGACGACTTTACATTCGAGATGCAGTTCACATTGGGCAATAATGGGAACTGCAACCGCTTTGCCGGGGATCGGGGTCAGCCCGGTGGCTTCGTATTTGTTTTCATTGCGGCCGGAATGGGTGCCGCAGTAGCTCAGCTCCCGCAGGAGATTCTTTTCCAGAGGGACGCTGACGGTGAACTCTTTGGACTTGTCGAGCAGTTGGTATGTATGGCGCGAAAGCCTTACAGGGACGATCATGATTGGCTTGTTCCAAAAACGAGTTATCCCACCCCAGCCAATTGTCATGGTATTGAATCTGGATTCATGCTTGGCAGTGAGAAACAGCCCACCTTTGGCCAGCTTTTGATTCACAACTTGGATATAGCCTTCAATTGGCACATCATGGTACATAAACTCACCTCGCTGCCTGTTTTCTTAACAAACTTCGCCAATACAATCCGTTTCCCTTTTTTCGGCGGGGACAATAAAATGAAGAGAAAGGCAGGAAAGGCCATGGCTCAATTCTTTGCCGGAGTTGTACCGCCCGGTGAAATCGCCGGCGAAGTGGAACAGTGGCGGCGCAAGTTCAAAGCCCCCGGGACACCGGCGCACCTCACTTTGCTTGCGCCCTTCGCCTGGGATCAGGATCAAAAGACACTGCTGGATGCACTGGGGAAAGTGTGCGCCGGGCACCGCAAGTTTGACATCGGCTGCCGCGGCCTGGGCAGCTTCGGCACAGCCGTGATTTTTATCGACATCGTGCCCGGACCGGAACTGCTGGCCCTGCAGAAGGATCTGGCGCGGTGCCTGGAAGAACTGGGCATCGAACCTGAGAAGCGGCCCTATCATCCCCACATCACGCTGGCGACCCGGTTGAACCGCAGCGAGTTTGATCTGTACAAACAAACGCTAATTGGGTATAATCCTCAGTATAGCTTTGCCTGTGGAGAAATCACCCTGTTCAAACTGTACATCGATGGAAGAATACAGCGGTGGCAAGTGTCCGCCGTGGTGCCGTTGGAGGAGTAAAAAACATGAAACAGCAGCGCGCGCAGGCGATCGCCCAGCTGGTTGCGGCCTCGATGCTTTGGAGCAGCGCCGGTTTCTTGATCAAGTCGATTGAGCTGAGCGGGATGGCCCTTGGCAGTGCCCGGGCGGGAATTGCCGCTTTGGTGTTATTGCTTTACTTTCGCCGGCGAATAACCCTGACACGGTTTCATGCCCTCGGCGTGCTTGCCTTTTCCGCCAATTCACTGTTGTTCGTATTGGCCAACAAGCTTACCACAGCCGCCAATGCCATTTTGCTCCAGTTTACGGCCCCGGTTTGGGTCGCCTTGTTTGCCCACTGGTTTCTCAAAGAACGAGTGCGGCGCTCAGACTGGGTTGCCATAGCTGTCGTCACTGTCGGCATGGTCTTGTTTTTCCTGGGCGATCTCGAACCCGGGCACATCGCGGGCAACGTTGTGGCCTTGATTTCAGGTGCGGCCATGGCCGGGTTTGTGATCGCGGCCAAACTGGCCTCCGGCTGTGATCCGGTGGAATACGTGATTGTGGGCAACTGCCTCAATTTTCTGGTTGGCTTGCCGTATCTGTTGACTTCTGTGAGCAGTATCGATTACCATTCGGGCCTTTCCCTTCTGGCGTTGGGTGTGTTTCAGCTGGGGATTCCTTACATATTTTACACCAGGGCCATTCCGGCGGTGTCCTCCCTGGAGGCAATCCTGATTACCATCCTGGAGCCTATTCTTAACCCCGTCTGGGTGGCTTTGATCACAGGTGAGAAACCGGGGGTGCTGACTGTCATGGCCGGTCTGTTGGTAGTCGGCACCGTGATCCTGCGCGGCATATACCAGGCGCGGAAGCCTTTGAGCGCGGCGGAAAACGCGGCTTCAGAAAAAGTTGTACTGTGAAAAAAGGAGAATTTGGATTCATGGCGAATTATAATTGAACACCAACAACCCTTTTCAGCATGAAAAAGACCCGGGACAGACCTGTTTGGTACGATTTTCGTATCGCTGTGTGATTGGCAAAAACGGACGTTTAACTCGCTTTTATTACTGATATAACAAAAATAATTGTTGTTCTTGAAGGAAATCTGCATTTGAAGGAGAATATGTACCGAAAGACTTTTAGGATAAGGTTTGGGGAGGGGGAAT
>JAAYNP010000096.1 GCA_012520795.1 Bacillota bacterium | reverse complement strand
CATTCAACAGCGATCCCAAGTATATTAAGACAGGAACTACCAGCATCAAATACACAATTACTGGAACCCCGTCTGATTTCAGAATTCGTATAGATCGCAAACAAGGCGTTTGGGAGACCGATTGGACAGATTACGATCACTTCGCTGTATGGATCTATGTGGAAGATGTTGAACGGCTGAATAAAGATGTAGCAGTCCAATGGGGCTACGGGCATGAATCAGGCGGTGTCAGAATCACAGTACCACGTTCAGACTTTGACAACGGATGGAACGAATTGAGGTTTAACCTCCGAGATGATCTAGGCTTTACTGATGAGGATCTTGCAAATATGACAACGTTAATCCAGCTGAGACTGAGAAATATATCAGGTGAGGATACACTCTACATTGACGAAATCCGTCTGTTGAAACTGGAAGAGGCTGAACCAGTCGACAAAATATATCTAGAAGCGGCCATTCAAAATGCTGTCGAATTAAAGGGATCAATTCTGGTAGGCACAGAACCAGGCCAAGCACCACAGGAAGCTCATGATGACCTCGAAGCAGCGATTAACGCTGCTCAGACAGTTTATGACGATCCCGATGCTACCCAAGCCGAAGTAGATGCTGAAGTCGATGCGCTAGAAGTGGCTATGGTTACCTTTAACGAGGCTATTATTAAAGCTGCTTTAGCCTTCATAGAAACTTTCGACAACGTGCCCGACGGCACAAACATTAGGCATGGAGATGGTAAGCCGCCAGTTCAATCACTCGACAATCCAGATAGTTTCCTTAGAGAGAATATATCCGGAACCATGACAGTGACTGGTGGAGTTCTTGAGGTAAATGACCAACGTCTTGCTTTCATTGTTCCCGGCCTAGCAGATGCAGTCCGACCTGTTTTAATCATAACGCTTAGGAGTGATAACGGAAGCGGAGGTCCAGTCGAGGGTATGAAGCTGTATGTTGGTGACCAGTACAGCGCTTCTGGTTCTGTGGGTGTTTCGGGACAGAGAGCCCATGGTGAGTATGATATTACCAACTATGAGTTTGCAGAATTGAGCATAGAGCTCGATACCCACTATACAGGTACTGGATTAATCCAACTCCGCCCAACTGTTGGTGGTAGTAAAGCACCTGGATTGTTCATTGACAAAATTGAAGTGGTTGATGAAGGCTAAGCTTTGGATCAACATGACAAATAAGGGATTAAGGATCTAGAGATGTAGAATGGATATTTCGGGTACTGCCAAATGATGGCTTTCAAACAGGCTGCTGATGGTCAGTTCCGTCAGCAGCCTGTTTTTATGACATCGCATTGCGAGTATCATTATACAGATGTTATTATAGACTTACCTGATCGAAAAAGGGGTTTGGCTGATGCATAAACCGTTATTACTATTATTGATCCTGTCAGTAACACTATCAGGTTGCCTATCAACTGCTGCAAGCAAAACGGTAAACGTCACAATCGAAGCAGCAGCAACGACAGTTTCAGCCGGTGAATCAATTAGCTTGACAGCCGCGATTACAGAAAATGGCATGGCCTTGGTGGTCGATGATCATCAAGTTTCATGGGAGCTGAGTAACACATCTGTAGCTGAACTTAGCTCACCTACTGGCAGACAAGTTACACTGACTGCCCTTACAGGTGGCAGTGTTTCCGTCACTGCGTCTTTTGGCAAAACCAAATCCAAAGCGCTGACAATTACAATAACAGAGACTCTGCCTGAGGAAAACGTATTGTTTTTGGAAACCTTCGATAATGTCCCTAATGGGGATAACATAAAGGACGAGAGCGTTCGCAGCAACCTTGACAATCCCGATTCGATTGTGGGTATCTCAGGGACCATGAGGGTAACTAATGGTGTCTTGGAAATGGATAGCCAAAGGTTTGCCCTGGAGATTCCCGGTCTGGCTGAGGCAGCTAACCCTGTCTTAAGGATCACCATTAAGAATGACAACGGCTCAGGAAGCATAGTAACCAACCTCAAGCTGGCAGTTGGCAGTGAATTTACAACTAGCCGCCCCGCATTCACAGCACACGGTGAACACCTTGTAACCAACAGTGATTTTCAGGTGTTGGAAATTGAGCTGAACAAGGACTACATCCAAACAGGTATCCTCAATTTCCGGGGAATGGCAGGCGATAAATCCACTGCTGGACTGTTTGTTGACGAAATTAAGGTAGTAGATATTGCTGGATATCAGCCGCCTGATGAACCTAGTGATCCAGGCAGTTCGGATCCGGGTGATCCTGATCCAGGCGGACAGGATCCGGATGAGCCTTACCCTAATATCCCAACGGACCCACCTCCTGTCATTGATGATGCCTATTTCGGCCTTGTAGGTTGGGCAGCTGAAAAAGGCGGAACAACCGGCGGTGAAGGGTGCCCTGAAAATAAGATATTGTTTATCAATAATGGCCGCGATCTTTATGATGCCTTATATGAAAATGAAAGAAGGCATAAGGGTGACAAAAAATACGGCGACCCGTATCCGTTAATCATTTACATAACTGGGAAAATCACAAAAGCAAATACCGGAGAGGATAAGATCGATCTTAAGGATCAAAAGAACGTATCCATCATTGGTGTTGACGATCTCGGGGAGTTCGATGGGATCGGCATTAAACTAACTCGGGCGGAGAATATCATTATCCGCAACCTAACGATCCATCATGTCCGGGCTCCCGAAGACGGCATAGAGATTGTTGAGTCGAAAAACGTCTGGATAGATCGCAATACCTTTTATAACGAGCTTTTAATTGATGACAAGGACTACTACGACGGTCTCTTGGATATCAAATCTGGTTCTAAGTACGTTACCGTATCATGGAACAAATTCTATAACAATGCAAAGGGCTTGCTTTTGGGTCATACGGACAGTCCGGATTACGCCACAAAAATCACCTATCATCACAATCACTTCTATAATCTTTACTCGCGCGTTCCACTGATCAGGTATGCCCAAGTGCATATGTTCAACAATCTGATCGAAGACATTAAAGGTTCAGCAATTAACGTACGCATGGGTGCAAAGGTCAGAGTAGAGAACAACTACTTCGATAGCGTCGGTTCAGGGAAAGTAGACTCACATGCTAACCAAGTCGAAGGCCCTATCGGCTGGTGGTACCGCAGCCCTCAAACCGGTTATTGGGAAGTGATCGACAATATCTTTGTCGATTGTCCTGTCTTGGATTACGAATCCACTACCACCGTCTCCATTCCCTATGATTACGGAATGGCTTTGAATACTGCGGAAAGGGCAAGAGAACTGGTGCTAATGTATGCCGGTGCCGGAAGCCTGAGTTTGGAATAAAAGTTCGTGTATTTAAACAGCTCCCTTCTAATCGGAGGGAGCTGTTTCTTGTGTGCAAACATACTGTGTGCAAAAAAGCTATAGCTGCAATTTTCCTACGCCCGCATATTGTGGAACTAGTTCTTTCACCTCATCAAAACTGTGCAAAGTATACTCGTATAGAGTCGAGGGATCAAACAAGCCCGTTGACTCTGTGGGCTGGTCACCAGTACAGTTTATATATTGGTTGCCCATGGTGCCCAAATCCCAAAAACCTGGGTCTTCTTCATCAAAATACCATCCAATTGCATTACGGGTGTTCTCGAAAACATTACCCTCAACCCGCATCAACGCACCGCCACGGCTATTTACCGCACTTCCCCAATTGTCCTTGTAATAATTGTTGAAAACATGTGCAAAACCGTCTCTGAAAGAGGGGAGCCGGGAACCGCAGTTTTCGAAGAAATTGTGATGGAATGTTATTGTTGTCGGATCGTTTTTCCCGACCCCAATTGCCTTGTAAGAATCATGAACGTAATTCCATGAGAAAGTCAAATACTGTACATCGTACTTAATGTCACAAGCGCCGTCATAGTAATCTTTGTCTCCATTGTCATCGACGTGTCTTCCGTCAATTCCATCACCGTCCAGATCGCCCACCTCATTGTAGAACTCACAGTGATCAATCCAGATGTTTTTTGCCGGGCCTTGGACACCAAGTAGATCACCCGCCCCTGTGTTCATGCGAACATGGTGGAACTTAATGTTTTGAATAATGATGTTTTCCACTCTGCGCATATTCATACCGATTCCAATAAACTCGGCGTTTTCTCCCACACCAATAATGGAAAGATCCTTAATCGGAGTCGCATCATTCTTTCCCTTGATTATGATCTGGGCATTCTTATCGTTCCAATTTGTGAATCCAGAGTTTTCTAAAGTGATCTGACCGTCTACATAGATAATCCTTTTGTTCGAACCGTTCTTTGCGGCATCGATAGCTGCTTGTAACTCTATGCCTGTCCTGACCGTAATACTTTCGTAACCAGCACCACCAGTTGTACCGTCGCCCAACGTCGCGAATCCTACCAGTTCAAAGTTTGGTGCATCTGGCATGTCGTTAGGCTCATCATTTGGAGGCAAGTCTGGGTTTTTTGTTGGTAGTGCCAGAAATGATGAACACCCAGTCAAACCCACTGCTAAAATCAAAAGGATGATAAACAATCGTCTCTTGCTGTGCATTAGTACTTTCCTCTCCATCACTATTTTACGACAGTTGCAATAATACTTCACTTATATGCGTCATTGAAAATAACTGTCCCTTTCGATCTGTCAATCAAAGTAAGGGCAGAAGCTATCGGAATGAGCCTGCTCCGATAGCTTCTAGTCCCTGCACTCTCATAAACCGTGCTTTGAAAACAGATCTTAGAGATATTCCACAGTGATACTCTTGATTACAACTTCTGCATCAGATCCTGTCCTGATCTGGATGAATGACGTTGAGGTTCCAAAACCTGGCTCGATCTTGATGACCGCTACTCCGTTGTCAAAGAGCTTTACCAGATCAGCGCAGTTAATGTTCAGTACCCTGGATTTGCTCTGGTGATATGAATCCTTGGCACTAGTACCATTGTTGTCAATGTATACACTAAATTCACCTGTGCTGCCTGTGTCTGTAAGT
>JAAYNP010000095.1 GCA_012520795.1 Bacillota bacterium | reverse complement strand
GATGCCATTATTAAATGGGGTAAAGAGAAGTTAGAAACCACATGGAATTGGACCACTGAAAACTTACCAAAGTTTTTGAAGTGGATATCTGAGACAGCTTGGCCGTGGTTTAATGACAAAGTCAGCACCGCCTGGAACTGGTCTAAGGGTAAGGTGTCAGACTTTATTATTTGGATCCAGAAAACTGCATGGCCGTTTATAAACAAAGCGGCAACCACAACTTGGAATTGGTCCAGAGGAAAAGTCGGAGACTTTATCACTTGGATTAAAGAAGTCGCATGGCCATTTATAGATGGAGTGGTTACCACTACATGGAACTGGGTAGAAGGCGAGGCAGTCCCTGCAGTCGTACAGGCTGGAAAAGCTGTAATAAATGCTGTAGTTGAAGTTAGTGGAAAAGTCTATGATGCTATTAAAAAAGGACTTAATACTGGTGATTGGGCGGATTTTTGGGATATTACGTCTGATTTATGGTCAAAAGGTGTAGTAATAGCCATTTCTTTGTCGAGCGCAGTACAAGGGATTGGCGCTGTGCTTACAGCTATATCAAAAGGACTGGGGTTAGTTGCTACTGGCGCAACTGTTGCTGGGTCATCGCTAGGCGCCCTTGGTACGGGAGGGATACTTGGGGCAATAACAGTGGCAATACAGCTAGTGGAGGCTAAGACTGCAGGGTTAGGATATAAGCAATTTGCGCAAAATCTCATTTGGTCTTTGATCGCTGGCTTTGCAGTTGCTGGCATTACCGCTAACCCTAAGCTAGGGGCCTTAGTATTTACGGTTACTATGAATCTTAAATGGGACTGGCTTAACGATGAACAGAAGGAAATTAGTAAACAGTTAACTCAATACGATCAATTTACGCAAGAATATCTCAAAAATACATCTTGGTTTAAGCGCCCATTTACGGTTGTACCACGCATGGATTCGCAGGAATATCAAGACTGGTTAAAGCTTCAAGATAATTCAGCGTTTAAAGATACGGTTAAAAATGTAAGTGAGTTAAACGTAGAACTAACACAACTGGAAAAACAAGCGCTAATAATCTCTGAAGTATTTCGACAGGGGGGCGACCTAGAACAAGCATTAGCGGTGTTAGGTATCGCCTATTGGGAAACTAGGGGTCTTGGCGGATATGCGCACACCGATCCTAAGACTGGTAAAGTAATCAGGGGTGACGCCGGGGAGTATGGTATAGGTCAAATTATGCCCGAAACTGGCCTGGACGTATGGACTAGAATCTGGAAACAGCCTGCGGAAACCTTTGATGTGTCCATGTTGGAAGATATAGATACTAATATCTCTATGATGGTTAGCTACTTTATTGACCGTTACAAAGCGGAAGGAGAAGATGTTAGGCTAGCCATAGAAGCATACAACAGAGGCAGCGCTATAGATGGTATGCAAGCGTACACACTTGGTGTTATTGACTGGATGGAAGGCCCTGACGGTCAAAGTATGTTTGACGTCATGTATAAGGGCTCGGCAAAGATTTTTGATGCGTGGATACAAGCAGGATACGACAAAGAAACAGATGTGCGAAAAATGGCGGCCTATGTTGCCAAAGCTCTATCAGATAATTTGATGGGACAATCCCCACCACCAGAAGGCCCATTGGCCAGTATCGATAAAGGCGCGTCAAACGTCATGGACGCTTGGGTGGAAGGGGCAAAAGATGGTTTGAAGGACGGTGTGCCCAAACTAACGGGTGCACTTGAAAACATCAAGAACTTGTTTGGCACCATCTGGAGCAAAGTGCCCGAAGAAATCAAGGGGCCTATCGAGGAAGCAATGGGCTGGGTAGCTGGACTGATTGAACAAGCCGAAAATGCGCTCTTTGAGTTGGATAAGTTTCAAGAGGCAATTGACGCTTTGATGAACGGAGGAAAGAATCCCGAAGAAGAAGCCAAAGGGTTCATGGATCGTTTGAGAGATGGTCTCAACGAAAAACTAAAAGCCATTAACACCCCCATCGACAGGTTTACCAGTACACTTGTTGATTCGGCGGGTGCACTGAGTTCGGTTGTGGCTTCGTTCCGGACCATTATCGAGAGCAATAAGGCAATGGCCGATGCCAGCGAGGAAGGCGCCAAGGAGTTACGGAATGCCATTCAAGGTAGCTGGATTGACGTCATCATGACACTAATCATGGAAACCGAATCCTTCGCCCTTGCCATGGAGATTTTGGGCAAGGTAATGAAGCCAATCGTGGCGCTGTTTGACATAATTTTGCGCCCCATCATTGAGGGGCTACTAAAGCTATGGAATGGCATCATTGATGCTTTAGCATCTATTAGCATCTTCGGGTGGAAACCCTTCGAGGGTCTTATCCAGCACAAAGTTTCTTGGGATGATGATGCGGGGGGTGGCAGCGGAGGCAGGGATGGTGGCACAGGTGGCCGCCAAATCTCCGAAATCACAGGGCCATCGAGGGACTTCCTGGGGGATTTACTTGCACCACTGGCAAACTTCGGGCAGATTGTTGCGCCCATCCAAGACATTAGAAACATCTTATATGAGCGACTGCCTAACTTCAACGCATTTGAAACGGACTTTGCAGCCGCTGGCGCGGGAGCGATGGGCACGAGTATCACAATTGAGAACATCACCGTTCAGAGCCTTTCAAGAGATGGCAGAGGTCTAGCAAGGGACTTGGTTGACGACCTCGAACGAGAGTTGGCCAGAAGAATCAACTTTGGCATCAGAGGGAGGGGTGGCAGATAGTGAATGCGAAGGCGTTTGCCATGAGTTGCATTGAGAACAACGAAGAATTGACCGTGTATTTTTATCGGTTCTTAGGCGAGGCCCTGGACAACAGTCCGGGGCTTCTCTCGGACTTAACCT
This sequence comes from Bacillota bacterium, assembly GCA_012520795.1. Classification (GTDB taxonomy): domain Bacteria; phylum Bacillota; class Limnochordia; order Darwinibacteriales; family DTU012; genus DTU012. The sequence goes on along the minus strand of JAAYNP010000095.1, from coordinate 1,275 downwards.
GGCTTCAGGAGCGATACCCAGGGAGAAACGTTCAGCAGATAGTGATAAGGGCCAAAAACCATAAACAGAAAAGAACCAACCGGCTTTTGAGCGATCTCAACAAATTGGAATGGGAAGCAGCCCTCGGGGCCATTGTAGAATATTTGAGCGATAGGGTGTCGAATGAGGCTGAGGGTGTAACACCGGGTATGATTGAACAATACGTGGAAGGACGCCCCGGCTCGGAGAAGATGTTCAAAAATTGGTCTCTCCTTCTTTTGTGGCACAACCGAAACTTCCAAAATATGGCAAACAGCTTCGTTCTGAGAAACTCTAAAAGGAACGCGGAACAGCTGTTGATGAAGATCGAAAACGAAATGGATGAAACCAAAGACCTTTATAATACCATCGTGGGCACCCAGGCCACGGCATACGTTTTGAGCACAAAGACGGAGGCCATCAATAAGCAAAAGGATCACGTCAAAGTTCTACTTCAGTTTGTAAGCGAGACCGTTTTCAACGACATGAACGAAATGCCGTGAATGAGCTTGTCACAAAATGCCCGCAGATGTCCTAAGAATATTTTTTTAAGGGGTGAGGCCATGGAAGAAAAGAAGCTAAGTAGAAAGCAAGAGTTGGCAATCGTCGCCCTTTTGGAGCTACCGACCGCGACAGATGTTGCTGAACATGTGGGGGTTAATCCCAAAACTCTTTATAGGTGGCAAAGTGAACCCCACTTTAAAGCTGCATATAGGAAGGCCAGACATGAAGCGATGGGTTCTGCCATTGCCAGGCTTCAACAGGCGAGTAACGAAGCGGTTGACACCTTGCGGGATGTTATGGGTGATCAAGAGGCTACGCCGGCCAGCCGGGTAACGGCAGCGAGGGCGGTTCTTGAATTGGGGCTAAGAGCTACCGAACTCGAATTGGTAGATGAACGCCTAGCGAGGTTGGAAGAACAGGCGGGGTTACGATGATTAGGAACCTAAAAATCACAGAGCGCACCGAGAAGCGACTTGCGAAGATTGAAGAAAACTATCTGCCCAGGTTCCCGGCCGTTGCCATTGTGGAACCGGGCGAACCCATTCCAGAGGGCGCGAAGGTGGTTATTATTGACGATATACCGAAGGAGCCTATTGTGGTAATAAAAAGCCCGTAAAACCGAAAATACGACCTTCTAGGAGCCTCTAGGAGCCTCTAGGAGCGGTTTTTATACAGGGGGTAAGGTGTTTATATGGGTAAAATGGCCCGGAAAATAACCCGAGCGTTGGACGAATACCCTTTATGGGTGGAACG
>JAAYNP010000147.1 GCA_012520795.1 Bacillota bacterium | reverse complement strand
GTTTTATATTAGCGTTTATAGGCACACCCTCCATCTCCTACGAAGAGGAACTCTTTATGGTGGAGCTGGCAGATGCTGGCAACGTTGTTGGCATTGATCTGCTTGATTTCATGGTCATGGGCGCATGTAACTTTGCCAGCGGGAGAATCGACACTATCTTGTAAAATTCTAAAAAAACACAGCCCTCGGTAAAATGGGGGCTGTGCTGCACTTATTCACTTTTATCCTCTTTGCGCAGCCTCCGGCTATGCAGGGGATGCCCGGCGCTTATAGCTAACTTTAACTCGCTGCATGTCGCCTGTACCCCTTGTGTTGACCCGTTCTCCCGCAACAGAATACATCGCAAGATGAACGCTTCTAACGTTTTGAGAATACCAACCTGTAGTGTGGAAGCCGTTTTTTGAGATTAAGCCATGCTGTTTCGATTCCTTGTTCTGCAATCCGGATGAGGAGCATTCCTAGTCAGCAAAGGAGCACACGGGCTCCTATGCGTTCATCTAAGCGATGACGCACTGGTCTAATGTCAATGAGGTGCTTCATGGCCTTAAAAGTTCTAGCTTTGGGGCATCAAATCAGTAATGAATTCAGACAGCCCGCCGTGACTGGTAATTGAAGCGGTTTGCTTAGCCCTTGTCAATGCCACATAAAGCAGACAACGTTCAGACTTTAGAGTTGCTTCCCTGGCAACTTGGTCTTCACTTTCAACTGCGACTTGCAGAGGAACAACACGGCGGTTTACCGAAACAACCAGAATATGTTTAAATTCAAGCCCCTTTACTCTATGCATGGTGGCAACTCTAATACCCTTTTGATGGCGATCATCTACTTTGCTTCTTCGAATTTCATAGACCCGAATTTGTTGTTCTTGTAAGCGCCGTACATAATCTTGAACAATGCTATTAGTTCGGCCCACGAGGCAAATATCCTCAAGTGACTCTCCTTGATCCAAAAGCTCTTGTATCCGCTCGAGCACAAACTCAAACTCCTGATCTGCCGTGGAGAAATCTTTAACCAACGGCTCTGTACCATGAGTTAAAGAGATGCAGGAAGTGCCATCATCAAATCCATCATCGAGGTCATCAAAAGTTAGGCCCTTTAGCAAACCAAAAGACCATTTGCGTATCTCGTCTGTGGTGCGGTAATTGATACGGAGATAGCTGCTTCTACCACGGATGTTTATCCCACATTTAGATAATGACGCATGGTTTCGATAGATCCTCTGATGCGCATCCCCTACTATGAATACATCATTTCTACGCTCTTCTCCAGCCATGGCCCGTAATAGTTTAAAAGCACTAACACTTAAATCCTGGGCTTCATCAATAATAATCGAGGAATATAGGGGTTCTCTCTGCCTCTGAACTATAATTTGCCGACATTCGTTCATAGCCGTTTCTATATCGCGCACACGTCGTTCGACCAAAAGATTGCGAAACTCCTCAAAGACTCTCCAGAGAGAAATGCGACGTTTTCTGTCTAATCGCACTCCCCTTCCGATTCGTGAAGCAGACACATAATCTTTTAATGAAGCTATTTCTTGCGCGCAAATGACTTGAGACCATTCATCTTGTTAGAAACCAAGAGAATAATCCAAAGCCTCCCCGCTGAGGGCTATCGCCTCACTCCATAATTTGTCTATTTCATGGCCATAGACCAGCTGGAAATCAAAGCCTGTCTCTCTCAAATATCTGGCGACCCAAGAATCTAGATTTGTTACCTCGATACGCTTTAGCTCCTCTAAAGTACAGATTTTCCGTAAATTATCCTGAATATCTGATGCGAGATTTGCAGTAAAGGTGGTAAACAAGATCCTCTGGTTACCTGTCAATTGGCCAGCCAACCTCTTGGCGCGGTGCATTGCAACAACCGTCTTGCCCGTACCTGCTCCTCCTGTAACCCTAGCAGGGCCGTTGAAATCTCGCTGCACAACATCGCGCTGAGCGGGATGAAGAAAAACCCGCCACTTTTCCAGTGGCGCACCCATCATGGCCTGTAACTCAAGTTCCCCATCTACAATAGTAAAGTTCCGCAGGCTTGCGGGCTTCGATAGCGCTGTTGAAAAGTCGTCTTGATCAATTTCGCCTTCTTCGTCATGAATATCGCTATAAAATAGATCGAGAACTTCCTCAATGTCAAAGCCATTAGCGATCCATTCAAGGCGCTCGTAAGCATCTTCTGGAAAAGTTTCCTTCAAACTATGAAATTCATCCAAAGAAACGATAGTTCGTGTCTCTTCAATTTTCTCGTCTGGGACGCCTAGTTTTTGTAACTCTTCATCACTAACGTGGCTAAACAATAACGACTCTGCAGGCACTTCTTTTTTTATTTCAACCTCAACTTCGGTCACATCAAAGACCTGTACTGAGCCGGTTGTAGGATTGATTTTACAGCGCTTTCTTTCAGCCCACGCATAAGCACGGTCATGGTGATCTACCCACAAAAGAAGGTAAACCCCACTTTTTTCTTGTCGTACCACTATCCCCCTGTAAGTATCATCGATCCTTACCGAACGCATATTAGGATCATAAGCGTTATGAATTTTTTCATAGTTAATTCCCGGCGAATTTGGATTAGTCCGGAACTTGTTCATAAAATCCAATACCCGACTCTGTCTTTGCCGAGGTAAAGCTGCAAAAGCAGAAAAGAAATCTGCAGAAATGGCAATAAGTGGATTGCTCATTTGTTAGGCCTCCTGTTTAAGAATTTCAATATTGGGGATCTCATCGCCGACATATACTTTCCAGCCACGGGCTTCAAACACGGATCTGTTACCATCTTGACCAGGTAGCAACCAAACTACCTTTTGGGATTCCCAAGCCATTTCAGCCTCCCCAATGATTGCCCCCTTTTCGTTTGTCAACTCGAACCCAACACTAGATGGAGGAACCGAACCCAAGCCTTCAAGTTCCTGAGCCACTAATCTAGCTAAGTCATCAAACAATTGGTCGTAGGTATCCTGCCATGGCTCACTAGGCTCACTAGGACGGTCAGATAGTTGGCTATCAGCCCTTGACATTGTTGACAACGATCCGTAAATTGAAGTATGAATTCCCTGGGTCGTTACAGCCGCAAATACAGGCAGGAATTGCATCATATTAGCAAAGCTCCAAAAGGCATTCCAACTAGCCTCAAAAGCTCGATCGCGGTCTAGACCATCATCAAATACGCTATATACAATGGGAACAGTAGTATGACGATCTCGTTGCATTTCAGCTTTAGACACTCCGGCAACGACTTTCAAACCTTGTGTCCGCCTCGGGTACCACTGAGCAAAGATTGTATCGCCAAAGACAAAGGGAGCATCGTCGGCTCCCAGATTATAGAGGATGGGCTTCATAATTTCATTCCAGCTCTCAAAGCTTACCTGGTTAAGTATTTGGTTTGGTTGAAGCAAAGATAACGCATATGCTTTTGCGTGAGCTTTGAAAATTCTTTCTGCATCAGGATTACCTAGGTACTGAATCAAAAGTTCAAAGGCATTCAATTGCTCTGGCTGCAGCTCCAATACGTTGGCATGTTCAATAACAGGACGGTACATTGTTTGCCCACTGGGCATTGCCTCAGGCTTTAGTACAGGTGGGCAGTATTCGCCCTGAGGCTGAAAAACATGCTGGACGTCCCGCCAAGTAAGCGTCCAAACCCGATAATTTTCGGTTTTTTGAATGGCTAGGCGCTGAAGCGTGTCATAATCAATGCTGTCTTTATGATACTGAAATCCATCTGTGAAGATGGCGATGGGTTTTTGATCCTGGCTCGGCCGCAAAGGCCGAAACACGAAATCTGCACGACTGGTCTCCTGAACTCCCATGGTTTGTTCCATCCACACCTGAGGCTCAACGCTCCACAAGCATTTGCCAACCTGCAAATTATAACCCTCTTTGTTATTTATCACCGCCTTACTGAGCCTAATTGGTAGCTCTTCGCTACTCATTTCTTCAAATGCTGCAATAAATTGTCGTTCGAGTTCACTTTCAAACAGTGAGTTTACTGCGATAGAACCGATACCCGGTACAGCGGTAATATCATCTTTAGTTGCCACGATCTTGCGCAGCAATTTTAGTGCTTCTTTTCTGGATATCTCCCCAATATTACGACTTTGGCGATATGCATACAAGCAACGATAACAACCATCCTTCTGGGGATCCTGGTTACAACTGCAATTTTCTAAGATAGAAATTGCCTTTTCAAGAACGTGAATCATACTAGCTTCAGAATGCATTAGTTGCTTGAGATAACCTGTGCCGCCAGGAATTGAGTCATAGATCACCAAGTATTGCTTGCGATAAGCAGATTCAGAAACCGGCACCTCACTCACACAATAATCAAGATGGTCAACATTACCAAAATATCCCCTCAAGCCAAGCATAAAGCCTGCTACAAAGGACTCTTGCCGCGCCTTAGACCAATCCATGGTTGTAGAGGGGATTAAGATGCGCAACGCCTCTGTATCAAATTCTCTATACAAAAAGAGGCATTCCTCGATCGCGCTTTCTTGACCGGGCAGTTGCTTTCTGGCTCGGCAAGTCATCGCATGTCTTGCAGGCTCGCCAGGTCGTTGAACCTTTCCGCAAGAACGGCAAATCATGAACCCTTTGCGCACCTCATCTACACCAGCAACAGAGATCTTTTCACCAACAATGTCATTTTCGCCGAAATTGATCTCGCGTAGATTTGCCTTACGAACAAATTCGTATCCAAATGGAAACTCCTCGCCTCCAACTTGGTAAGCGCTTACAATATCCTCTTCATCCACATCAACAAGCAGCTGTTTAAGGTAAAAAACAGTTGCTCTTCGCTCTTCATCTCCTATAATGCTCTTGGTGTAATCTGCTTCTGAGTACACCATCTGTACACGAAGCATAGAACGAACTTGTCCAGAATCTGCCCACTCAACACTGCCACACTTGGGGCAGCTAGCCACATTGCGGCCTGTCTCTTCTAGTTGGGCGTATGAACAATTAGGGCAAAGTCGCCACCTTGCGCTCTGTGCCGTGGATACATCTATTTGATCAATGTTAAGCTTTCGCCCTCCCGCATAAAAGCTATTTGCAGGAGCAAATTCACTAATAGCAGCAGAGGCCGCTCGATGGTATTCATAGGAAACTCTCTCATAAGCTCGTTTGTTCTGCCCATCTGGCCGTTCTCTACGATAAAGCACAGCTCTCAACACTACCCCGGATTCAGGGAAGGCGTAATTGGGCAGCAAACCCTCGTCAGAGAGAAAGTTAAACATATTTTTGTTATTAATACTGCGTAAGACAGAGGCTAGTGCGTTGCGCTCGCTGTGCAATTCTTCTAGTTCTTGATCAAAAGATGAGTCCCGAGGCCTGTTTTCCAATTCATCAATCATGGTCTTTAATTGCCTAATACTCTTCCGTAAGGATTCCCGCTGTCCATTAGCACTCTCAAAAGATTCGAGGATCTTAAGATGCATAGGGCTCGTTCTTAGACCACTTCCCCTGGCAAAATTGTTTAGTTCTGCCTTGGATTCGTCCGTTAAGTTATCTTCGAACATAGCCACAAACCTACGATACAAACCCGCTAAGTTAGTCTGCACATAGTTCAAGAAGTTGAAAGGAAAGAAGTCAACCGGCCTTGACTTCAATTTATTCAAGCTTGAGCCGAGCTTCCGCGGAATTGCTTGCTCGCTAATTCCTGTCTTCACCCAACAATCCATGCAAAAGGCGACAAACTGGCGCTCCAAAACGGCTGAAGCATTCAGAAAAACATTTGGAGGCTGCACGCTCCCGGCAATCATTTCTTTGGGCTCAGCATAAAAGTACAGATCGTGAGGTTCTGCGTTCGCCACAGCAACCGCAAGGGAGTTGCCATCGGTGCGTCCTGCACGTCCTACGCGCTGAACATATTGAGATTGCCCTGGCGGAATACTGCACAGGACTACAGTAGATAAATCCCCGATATCTATACCCATTTCAAGTGTAGGGGTGGATGATAGCAAATTAGGATCCCAGGGATTGCGCTTCTCCTTACTACGCTTAAATTCATTCTCCAAAATTTCTCGTTCATCCCGCTCTAATAGTCCGGTGTGCTCATGTGCATGAATGCGACTTAGTGCACCACTACTAAAAAGTTTGCCATAATAGTCGAGTCCTGCAACTGCATTTTCTCTCAAGCGGCCCGCACAGTTGTTACGTATACAGAAGCTACCTTCCCATAAATCCAGATCATCTGCGGCAATAGAAATCATGTTGCCACACTCGGAACACACCATCTGGGTCACATCAGTACTGACTTTCACCGCAGAAGGACTCACAGCCCAGACCGCAACACCACCCGGCCCACTAAACTGCATTAGAATCTTGTGATTGCGCAGCTCCTCAATCAAAATGCCAGCTACGTCCAGGAACAACTCCGGCCGCACAAGGACTTCAAGATCCATGTGTTTTTCAAGCCAATGCCCATACCAAGAGCTTCGCGCTGGAAAATCAAAACGGCGATTTGCACTATTGTGAACGCTAGTGATAAACTTAGGTACTTTTCTTAGACCTGGTAGCCAGCGAACCCGATCACTTGTGAGATGGAAAACATTTCCCCCACTGGCTATAAAACTTTCGTAGGCCTCAAGATAGAAAGCTCCACTCACCTTTAGCCGGTATAACCAACCAGCGATGATTCGATCTAGTTCAGAATTAGATAATTTACGAAGTTCTCCAACTTCATTTCTTAATCGCTCCAGAAGTCTTGGCTTTGCCTCATTGATTAACGATCTATCAAGAGCTAGGCTCGCCCCACCAGATTTCTCTAAAGTTCTGCCAATTCGGCTTTCTAAACCAAATTCAAGATAGACCTCATACTCCAAGCGTTTAGTAAGATACTCTACAAGTCGGTCTGAATCGCGGCTCTGTGCTAGGACTCCTGTCTTTTTCATTTCCTCAAAAGCGCGCATCCAGGTTAAATTGGGCGGTATGAAGGTTGAGACAAAATCTTCTGGGGTTAACTTTGTTTGCCAATAATCTACAAAGGCTGGGGCGAATTCGGCTAGGGAAAGTCCCGCACCACTATCTAAGGCAAATTGCTGCATAGCGGTACGCAGACTGAAACCCCAAGTGCGAGAGTTAAAGAAGCCAGCTCGATGTGCTGCATCTTGGACATTATCTGAAAACGCTAAGACCTTTTTGTCATCATTATAGTGTGAGGCATAAAGCTGTGAAAGCAATGCACTAATAGCAGTTACTGCCTGTAGCCCCATAATCGAAATGCCGCCTTCGCTGCCGCAGCTAGGGCAGACATAGCGTTTATAGTCCTTTGAACCGGCTACTTCGAGCTGGATGGGTAACCATACCGCCATGGTATGTTCCCCGCAATTCGAGCACAAATTTGTATCCTTGTCATCTGTCTGCAATTTAAGACAGCTAGGACAAAGTCTAAGCTTACGCCGGTCTGGGGTCCAAGACTGCCCACCCTCTTGTTCTTGTCGAGGGTAAACTATCACGATCCGTGGGTCTTGCCTAAAATAGAGGTTATAGAACTTATCAAGGTCGCCTGCTGACAGCACACCCATTTCCTCAGCGCGAAAAGACGCCCATCCTGTCTCGCCACAATCCCGGCAATTTACCACGGGCAAGTACTGTTTGATTTGTTTATCATTCAAGTCTGAGGCTATAGCAAAGGAAATATCGTCTGGAGATACTTTGGCCAATAGACGACGAAGTTCTCTAAGCCAAACCTGGACTTGTACATGGAGAAAGGGTCTTAGCTTGCCTTTTATATCTCGAGTTCTCGCGTGGGAAATCAAGGCGATAAAGGAATCTAGGGCTATTGAAGGATCACCCAACTCTATAAGCTGGATATGTTGAGCCGTTAACTCTTCGATTATTTGAGTGGATTGAGAGAAGTTGCCCTTAAGTACCTCCAAGAGATGGTGCAGAAAACTATGTTCCATCAAAACTTCGCCTAAGTCCACCCTACCTTGATCGCTAAAAAGACGTTCACGATCAAAGGGTTCTTGCAGCCAACTCTGGGCTGCTAAAGTCAGAAAAGCTTCTTGGTCTTCCTCACCAATACTAGCACTTAGGGCAGTAATTTGTTCTTGAGTGGGAAAAGTATAGTCTCTAATACTATGGCCGGAAAAGAACTCCCCAACCGAAAGGCGATCCTCTGTAATCACTGAGTCGATCTCGAATGGTTCACCAAAAATCTTGGACGCGTACTCCCGAATGTTATCACTGCTGGTTTCATCACCCATGGTGGCTGAGGTACCTACGCAGCACAAATGTCCTGTCTGAATATGCAAACGGCTCTTTAATCTCCTGAGCAAACAGGCCAAATCTGTGCCCTGAGCACCATCGAAAGTATGTAACTCATCAACGACAATGTACTTCAATGTTTCAGGGTCATTATCTTTCCAAAGCTGGGCATCTTTTGGCCTTACCAATAAGTAGTCCAGCATCTTATAGTTGGTTAGTAAAATGTCGGGAGGCGAAGCGAGCATGGTATCATGATTGGTAATGATTTGTTTTGCAGTCATCCCAGAGGATGGAGTTTCTTGGTGGCCGCCAACATAGATGCCGGCTGTTACATTACCGCGGAGCTCAGGACTTTCGTAAATAAGCTCAGCAATTCGTTTGGCCTGATCTGAAGCTAATGCATTCATGGGGTAGATGATCAATGCCTTAATACCAGGTTCACCCCGATGGGCATAGCAGTACTCTAAAATAGGATATAAAAAACATTCTGTTTTTCCGGAGCCTGTCCCGGTAGAAACTAGGGTTGATCGCCCATCGTTACCCAGCAGACGCCCGTAAGACCTTTGTTGATGCACATAGGGTTTGTATTCTGAATGAACAGCTTGAAATGGATTCTCTTCAGAATCGGAAACCCTAAAGGGCAGGCGTACGTTAACATAGGGTTCATGAAATAAAGCGCCAGGCGTATCGACCATTCGCTTTAAGGAACCATGAAAAATTGGATTCGTCATGGGAAATGTAGTCTCTACATAATCACCTAACGCCACCTGCAATTGTTTGGCCAAGATGGATGGCAACATAACTCTCTCTCCCTAGGAAGTGCTGAACTTGTTTTCAAAATAATGCCAGACTGTCTCATAGTCTTGTTCTCGATCACATCTATCAAATGGAGCCACATACTCAATTGTTCTCTCAACAGGACCACCTGGTTGGGTATCGTCTGTGATAGTTCTCGAAAAAGTGCCCCTCATCGCATCTCGGATCTCGTTAAACTCCGGCCGCGAATAACCTACCCCAGTTAATGATCTATTGTTCGTAAAGACGATACGACCATTTTGATCATACCAAGTGCCTTGCTCATACTGCCTCAAAACAGGAAACTGAATCCTATAGATTGTCTTAAGCTGATCTAATGTCATGCCTAGCCCCATAGCAACAAGAACGTCGAGCTCCACTAAAGCTTGTCTACGCTCATAATCTGTGCGGAGTGGCGTGTCCCAAGTCCAAGTGGGACTTAAAGAGCTGAATCGCTCAGGTCGTAGACGAGGGTCAGACTTAGCCCAAGTATCTAAGTTCATCGCATCATCATAAACTCTTTCCCACAATTGTTGGTAATGTCTTGTTAAACACCCTAGTAACAAATAGCGGTGGACAATGTAATCGGCGACATGAGTGTCGTCCAGAACTGGGAGCTTGCCGGCGTTATCATCGTACAGGTTGGATTTGCCCATCACCTTAATAAAGAAGTCAAAGGGAATCGATGCAAAGCATCCAGCCAAAAGTATTTGAAGCTTAATATCATTGATGACAAAACCAAACAAACCGTTGATATGGCCTGATTCAGGCGGTATTATGGCACTTATTAACGTCCTTTCGCCAGGAAGATTTAACATCTTGCGCGCAACCAAGCGATATCCATTTGTATATTTTTCTCCCCATGGTGTAGTGGGTACGCGTCGAATATAGTCTTCCTGTGAGCACGCAAGCGAATAATTTATTCGCTGTATGTAAGTATCATTTATGTTCGTTAGGTCTATACTGTCGAATGCTCTATGGGTCTCACATATTCTTTTCGAAGCCTGAAACAGCGGATTAGCAACGCCAATGTGAGGACCAGAATAAATCGTGTCCAATAACCCTTCTGGAAAATGAACATTTCGAAAAATTGCGCCATCATTTTGGGCATTAGTCTCATGCCACAACTCCGTAGCAAAGATGCGGTCCTCCAATCTCCCAATGGTTTGCGAACTATCCGCAAAAGCCCCTAAGACTTCAACGAATTGTTTGGCATGAAGCGATGGTAGTCTAGCTTTATTAGCATTTTCGGAGCCATCAAAAATCTTGGCAAATAGTCTCAACTCTTGTTCACCTATAACCAATATTCTATCTGGGTGCCCATCCACGCTCCATTCATCATTATCATCTTTTATACCTGGAACAACTCCTATGGAATGTGCATTATAACAGTCATCCACTGTTCTCACATCCACTATATTCGCTATGGCCTCGAAACTATCGGTTATACGATTTGAGTAAACATTTAAGGCAAATCGTTCCCTATTTCCAATCTCGAAATACTTCTTCTCATTTTGGAATTGAAAGTACTTCCTCAGACGTGGATAGAGGGCGTTACGCAATATTCCGCCCCTAGGATCATTGTAGACTCCCTCAGGATGCAAGAATGCTGACACGCCGGTACCGTTTGCAACTGTCCATGCCTGTGGCAAGAAGCACTTATAAAGATTAGTCTGAACCCCTTTTAGATCAGGATAGTTTTGCACTGCATCTAAGAAATTGAGCATTCCCGCAGATTCAACATACTCCTCTAGGTAAAGCTGGTAAATACCAGGATTTTTAAGTGTTTCCTGTCTTACTTCTCTTGTTTGAGGCGCGGTAAAATTCTTAACAACAAAGAGCGGTTGGTGGTCAGATAGTACGTCTTGTTCCTTCCACTCCACTTTAATCCAAGGCGGATTTCCGAGTATAAGATCAAAACCTCCTCGTTCTGCAAACAGATCTGCAAACTCCAACTCCCAATGCAAAAAGCGGTGGCGATCAGCTATTTCTGTGGCAAGCTTAAGTCGGGGACTGTTCTTTCTCAGGGCATCAAGATTCACCTCGTTATGATCCCCATAAGTCTCTATGATCTCTATGTAGACTGCGTCGTCAAAGAGCTTTTGTTGAGCCTCAGCTTGCACTGAGACAACACCGCCCTCCAGGATCAAAGACATGTCAAAGAGGAATTCTTTTCTTGATGGAAGCAGATGGGCTTTATCGATAGGCCAAAACCAGAGTGCACACCAATAATCCATGGCAAACTTGAGACGAGCGTAGGGTCCTGCGTTTTCCATTTCCTCTGACTTATAGAGATGACGGTAGATACTATCCTTCTCCCGGATTGATGTCGAGCCATATATTCCATTTTCGGGCTGACCAAAAACAGTCAATGGATCGCGCGTTTGTTTGGCCACCTCTTTACGCAGTTGAATCTGACGCTCCCATAGATCGTCTACGATAGTAGATAAGCGCAAGATGGTTTCTAGTTCTTCTTTTTCCAGTGATTTAGTAAACTGTTTATTCCACTCTTTTAGTGTTTCGATGGCTTCTGGCTCCAGCGAACGAATAACTCTGTCTGTGTAATTTGCCATACCTGGATCACCTAACAAAAAGTGATAAATCTCGTTCTCGGGATCCCGTTTTTCGTCCGTGGGGATTCTTTTCGGTGCCACTTTGAACCATAATTGGTTCGCTGTTTTCGTTGTGACACGTTTCGTGTCATAAACTTGCCTGCGTGCCCCGATTAAAGAATTACCGCATACTAACTGCGTGCCGAACCAAGGAACATGAGCACCTTTATAGATCGTATTTAACCACAACGAGACTTCTCCTAACTCCACAGCTATAGGATTAAGGTCAATACCATATACATTGCGGTCTGCGATATACATTTTGGTGCGCTGCAGTTCTTGCAGCCAATCCTCGTGAGAAATTGTCTCGCCGGTCTCTTTTTGCTTTAGAATTAAATAGGCTTCTGCCAGTTGGTTAATGGCTTCGTTTAAGAAAGCTGCGCTACCCATAGCCGGCTCGCAAATGGTCAGATTCAATATTTCGTCTGCAGTTTTACCTTCTAAAAGTTCTTTAAGGGCGTATTTTACCAAGCACTGAGTGAGCACCTCCGGCGTGTAATATGATGCTGACTTTTCACGCTCCCGACCAGCAAGCCGATAGATAAACGTGCCCTTCTCATAAATCCTCAATTTACCCTCGTTAGGCCCTTCCGTGTAACGAACCCGTTCTTCTTCAGTATAATTATCAAGCTCTCTTTCAGGCACGAAGTAGCCTACATCTAGTTCATTAAAGCTATCTCTTGCCCTTTTCACCTCATACAGGCGCTCTTCAGCAAAGAAGCCTCGATAACTAAGCAGAGCCTCATAAACAGCTCCCAATTGGTTAATGCCAAGAGCAGCGTAGGAGATTCGTCCTCGCCTTTGTCGACCCCTGCCACCCCTGGAGACACTCATTAGGTCTATAATTTGAGCAAGTACACCATTTCGCAGTTTAGCCCTGCTAAGATGCGGAGTATATTCCGGATCAAAAATGTGGGCCTTTAAGGGCTCCATGATAAACACATTTTGGTGCGACTCCTCATCCTTTTGTAGTATAAAAGAACTACGTTCTGGGGGATAACCATCATAGATGATCTCAAAGAGCATCGAAAGAGATTCATGAAGAAAATATCCGTCGGCCACCTCAGTCTCATCGTCTTTAATATTGGCAACTATATCACGCAGACTTTCAAAGGAATAGCCCTTCATATAAGTCGGCGAGTTGATAGGTGCGTACTCAAGCTCTGGTCTGGCTTCTATAAATAGGATAAAGAGGATGCGGTACATATAGCGCAAACATTCAACAGTTAGCTCATCGGCAAGCTGCTTATTAAAGACCCCCTCCCTCAGCCTTGTCCGCTTGTCATAAATGACTTCGTTCCCCAAGAGCTCTATGCACTCACGAAGGGCATACTTCAAATCTTCTGAGACACTCGAAGCATGACGATGGGAGTTTTCATCTAATTGGTCAAGCAGGCTAATACCATCTGTCGGACACAAGCTCTCTTGATGCAAAAGCACACTCATAGCTTGCAGGGTGGTTTCTTCCCTACGACCAAAAATGTCATCTAATTCAAACAATAAGTAACGCTTTTCGTTCCACTTGCTACGATCAAGAAGTACCACCTGATCAATGCCAATTAGGAGCACCCAGCGGGGCGGTTCATCTAACGCAAAGAAGATTCTAGAGATGAGTTCTTCATTGGTCAACTCTAAATCATCTTTAGTTTGATCTACATAGAGCGAATCAATTGTACGATTTAAAAGTTCACCTTCTTCACCAGCCCCATTCACCAAGATAGCCCACAGAAGTGGTGTTTCGTTTGGCCTTTTCATCTCAAGATGGACAGGAATCTCTAGTTCTTCTTGGATTTCAACGTATTCCACATTTCGACTCAGTGGATAGTCTAGTGCACCAAGTAGTTCTTGAGCCAACTCTTCGATTATCTCAGCCTTCGGTTTTGCGGCAGTGCCCCTTTGGTACTGGTCCCTCAAAACGTAGTACCTTCGGCCAGCTTCGCGCAAGCGCGACCAAGGCGTTTGATAATCACTCTCGCGTGAACGAGTTCGCCAGTCTGAGACGGTTTCTTTTGCATTCTCTGCAAAAATAGCAGCAAAATAATGATTTGTGTAATATTCATTTCGATTAATAATACCTGTCAAATCCATACTCATTTGCTTACCCCCGTAATTACACCAATTACCCTAACAAAGGAGCTGTCCTCGATCTCCAGGGTTTCCCTAACCCAGGCAACAAAACGTTCAAAAACATCGTCCACTTTTCTCAACTCTTGCTCACGACGTTTATGCTGTTGAAATAAAGTCTCCTGAATATAATGATAGTGGCGCTCATGTAAGGTGGCCAGCTTGTCCAATTCATTATCAATCTGGGGATCAACTCGCCTGCGGTAATCTTGATGACGCTGATCCATTAATCGCTGAGCTTGCTTGACAACGTCTGGTAATAATTTTTGTGCCTTTGTCAGCTGCCCCTCTTGTATATCATTTAGATTGGGTGTCCGCCCTTCCTGTAGTCTTGTGCGTTTCATCAGCTCGTCCATGGACAGCTCTTGGACAAACTCGCAATTTCGATAGTGCAGAGCAAACCATTCGTCTACTACAGGAGTTGACTTTCGATTCGGCGTAGTGCCCGCCATAATAAAAACAAACTCATCTTCGTCTATACTTGGCATTCCCAAGAGGGGCGCTTCTTGTCTGCCATAAAGCACTCCTGCACGATCATTGACCCATTCGAAAATAGGGTGCAGAGACCATAGGTATTGGGTTTTTGGCCAAGAATCTTCAATAACATCGAATTGTAAACTGCGTTTCATTTCTTCCATATAGAAATCTTTATTCGGACTCAAACGCAAAATATTATCGTCTGGAAATGCCTCTTCCGGTAAAAGGGCGCTTAACTTCTGTCTAAGTTCAGGATTCAACTCGATTTCCAACCCTTGGACAGTACGCATTTCTTCAACGCGATAACTATCTCTTTGCCTGAACAAATCTAAAGCTGCACGCAGATAATCCAAATCGCTAAACATGGTTTGCCTAGGTTGTAACTGAACAGGATTTTCAACAGAAGTAGCACCCTGCAGCAAGAGCTCTAGGGGATCAAAGTCGTCATCTTCAACAGTAAGCTGCTGTTCAAATTCTTCAGGAGTAATTCCACTTTCTAAAGCTCTTGCAGTAATGAGCTCCTCTTTTCCTTCCTCGAAGACTCCCATCAAGAGGGCTGGATCACCGATATTTTGCCGAGCCTGGTCTTCTTTCTCAATCAGGATCTCTAAAATACGCAAGTCGCCCTTTACTTTCTCATTGATACTTTCTGTTACTAGATAGCGAATATCGGGATTCTTGGTCTGTCCATAGCGATCAATCCGGCCATTGCGCTGTTGAAATACCATAAGAGACCAGGGGATATCAAAATGAATTAATCGATAGCACAGATAGTGTAGATTGATACCCTCTGAAGCAACATCAGAGGCTACTAATATTCTCATTGGAGAATCAGTACGTCCAAAATCCTCTACAACTCTTTGTTGATCGATATCGCTCATACCACCATACAACGTTTGAATCGCGTTCTCGGGAAGATCAAATTGAGCTTTCAATTGCTCTGCCAAAAAACGCATGGTTTCAATGCGTTCGGTAAAGATAACAATTCGATCGTGTGTATCAGTAGGATCCCAATTGTAATTAGGACAATTGAGCAGCTCAAGTAGTTTGATGAAACGCGAAAATCCTTCCGCCGGAATCTGTTCTAGCGCAGTTCTAAATTCTGTTAAGATCCGAATATCGGTTGAAGAACCATCACCAATACCACGATCAATCCTGCGAATACGCTCATCAATACTCTTAATACAAGCGGCTGGGCTCGAGAACATGGATTTTTCCAAGGTGGTCTTAAAAAGTTGACTCGCCCCTCTTCCCCGAGCATCCATTTCAAGCTCCATCTCGCTAAAAACGCGAAAGGCTTCTTCTTCCAAAGAAGACGCCTGGCACCTTTCGATGGAGATGCGCCTCTCTTGAAAGGTTCCATGAACTTGATCCTGCACATCTTTCTTAAATCTACGAATAAACAGGCCTTTAATATCTTCTTGTGTGTAATTGCGAGGATCAGCGATAGCGGTTGGATCGAGCATATTCATCAAAGACGCGAAGCTCTCTGCTCGTCCATCATGGGGTGTGGCCGAAAGCATAATCAAAGTATCTGAACGCTCAGATAGAAGCTGTGCTAGGCGAGCTCGCTGGGCTTGTTGCGCACCGCGAGTAGCAACGTTGTGGGCTTCATCGATGACAATAATGTCCCACCAAGCTTTTTCTAAATGAGTCCGATACTCTACGTCACGCTTCAAGGTGTCCATAGAAATAATAGTGCGATCATAGAAATAAAACGGATTATGATTCGCAGGAATCTGACTGCGGACTCGTTGAATACGTTTAGAGTCTAAGCGAACAAGGGGTATGGTGAATCGATTCCACATTTCTTTCTGAAATTGAGTCATCATACTTTTCACCGTTACAACCAGAATTCTCTTTCCTTTACCCCGGGCTATCAGCTCACTCATGAGAACTCCTGCTTCCAGTGTCTTGCCAAGTCCCACAGCATCCGCGATTAAAATGCGCTGGCGGGGCTGCCTAAGTGCTAACTGTGCTGGTTCTAATTGAAAAGGAACTGGGTTCATAGCGGCTTCGTGTCCTATATGGAGATTACTATGGGTGGGCACTTTTTGGCGCCACTGACTTTCTATAAACAGTCTTGAGCGTTGGAAAAACGATGACTCATCTATGACCAACCTAGTTTGCTTGGGATTAACTATCTCTATTTTGTTCTCTAGATCTACTAGGAATCTGGCATCCTGATCTTTCACAAGGGTTGACAACCCTACTGCGTGAATAGTCTGGTTGCCAAAGCTGTTGGTTTCCACCTTTTTTATGGCCCATTCTTCCCCACGAACGATGATCCGCATGCCGGGCGCGAATTGCTGCCGTACCTTTTTCATTCAGTTCACATCCTGCGTCTCATTGTTTTACAAAACACTAACTTCTTCTTGAGATACTGTACATATTTGACATAACAAGAAGAAAACCCTGCCCAAATTACAGCAGAGTATCTTGTTGCTCGGAGTCTTACGGTGCTTACCTTGTTATCGGCTATTACCAGTTCTAGGAAACCTCCTCGAAACTTACCCCAATAGGAGATAGAAGCTTGTGAAGCGAAGATACTGTCCCCCCTGTAACTCGTGTTAGTTTCGATATACATGCCCTCATATTCCATGGGTGCAAAAAAAGACTTACCATTGGAATGAAGAGGCTTCTAGGCCAACAAGTAGCGTCTTGTACCGGTCGCGAAAGGTAGTAGAGGAAGTAACAATTCGAGTTGGTCTTTTGCATCAAGTTCCCCTAAGACTCCTTCGAAAAGCTTCTTTACTGACGCAGCATTCACCAAAGTACCGTTAATACGTACAGCGATATCACGTTGACCAGGTTCCCTACGCTCTGGATTCCCAGCTGCTACAGTGGGTTGTTTGGGTGGCTCTTTGGTCGCGTGTTGGATACCTTGGTGTAGCAGTTCAACATAGTGCCCGAGTTTTTGTTGAGCCTCGTCAGTCGCCCTCAGCATCTGGCATTCGTACATTTTACCGAATGCTCGCTGGTCAATGGCGATATTCATGGAAGACTTTACGCTTTCAATACTCTCCTCCAACGCAGAATTCAGAGAACGCAGATTTTTCTTCACCATCTCGCTCGCTTCTGGACACACACTCACAAAGGAATCAATCAGTGCTTGCATGTTATAACCTCCGTTGAGCTCAGCCACATTTGAAGCTGGCATTAGCATCACCAAACGCTCCAATTGGGGACCACTAGCATCGAAGTCAAAAAAAGACATTACCTCAACGGTTTCTTCTTCATTCCGATCACATTTCCTCTTATTTCCATAATTGAAACACTGGGTGATTTGGCCATTCTGCTAATCAATTGCTAATGAACTCCCCACAAAAGGGCATAATTGGACGGACTAGGCAACATGCCAAAAAAGAAAAGTGCCAGCTAGATGGACATGCTGGCACTTGATAATACTAGGTGGTACACGCCCCCAAGAATC
>JAAYNP010000130.1 GCA_012520795.1 Bacillota bacterium | reverse complement strand
AAGCCCTCTAAACTCTGAACTCTGATGGCGCCACGAAGGTGGCGCCTTTACCAAAAGGAAGGTGGAAATAATGGCTATTGAAAACATGGAAGTATACAAAAGAGCTGAACAGCTACTATTCAGGGTATACAAGCCAATAAAAAATTATCCCAAATATGAAAAACATAGATTATCACAGATAACTATTATTCTTTTCATAGCCTGCCTTTCATTTATGCACCTTGGGAATAATGTCAAAAGCAAGCGAAGGACATACCTGCAGACAGCAGATGCATTATTGCAAATGCTAAAAGTGTGCTTTAGGGTAGCAAGATATGAAAAGTATTTGGGTAGAGAATTTCATAGACAAATATCAGTTGAACTTTCCGAAATCGGAAAAATGTTAGGTGGATGGATAAGGAGCTAGCTTAATATAATTGAGGATTAGGCTGTATGTGGCGCCGGGTCAATCGTGGCAACAATGGTGCGTCTAACTTGAACAGCAACAACTCGTGGAATGTGAACAGTAACAACTGTTGGCGCCCAGTCCTGAATAAAAGCATTTCGATGGTTATGATTACGGTTATAATCACGACACTTGAATTTTATTTCAAGAGAGTCTAATTCTCTCACCTGGGATAAGGTGTAAACACATTAACAAGGGTATCACGCTCACTCCTGAAAGAAAGGGGAACCGGAGATATCGAATCTTTAATTGATAAAATACTATGCATAGATAATCTTGAAAGGGCATTTAATAAGTCCCAAAAAGGCAAATATAAATACAAAAAAGAGGCCCTTGAGTTTGCTATGGATGAGATCTACAATCTTCTCCAGCTCAGGACGGAAATAAAGAGTGGAACATATAGTTTTAGTGGCTATATAAACTTTAAAGTCACCGAGCCAAAGGTGCGAGAAATAAACGCACCTCATTATAGGGACAAAATTGTGCAACTAGCCATAAATAACGTATTAAAGGAAATTTATCAACCTAAGTTTATTTACGACTCTTATGCATGCCTAGACGATAAAGGCACTCATGCCTGCGTGAAAAGGATCTATTATTTTATGCGCAAGGCTAAATGGGAGTATGGTGATGGAGCAACTATAGTAAAAATAGACATCAAAAAGTTTTTTTATAGCATTGTCAGGGGCATCCTTAAAGAGTTGATAGCAAGAACGATAAAAGATGAAGAAACCTTAAATCTCGTTTATATAATCATAGATAGTGCAGATGAGATTGATGTAGTCGGAATGCCACTAGGCAATACAATAAGCCAACTATGCGCAAATATTTACTTAAACGAGATAGACCAGTATGCAAAAAGGGGCTTGGGTCTTAAATACTATGTCCGATACGCAGATGATATTATTATCATAGTAAGGGATAAAGATTATGCAAAAAAAGTCCTGGAATTGGTACGTGTGCGAGTTGAAACAAAGCTGGGCATTAAGCTTAATAACAACAAATCAAAAATATTTCCCATAGCCCAGGGTGTAAATGCTATTGGATTTAAAATATACCCGACACACATGCTGTTAAGAAATGATAGTAAGAAGAAAATAAAACGGAAGTTAAGGAAGCTCAAACCGCTGATGATTGAGGATAAGATAACCGTTGAGAAAGTAGAGCAGATACTGAACAGTTGGTATGGCCATGCAGAGCAAGCAAACAGCTATAAGTTTGTGCAATCACTATTGGACAGGTTCGATTACATTAAATTAGTGGACAAGAAGTCCAAGAATGGCAAGATTAAAAAGGTATTCAAAGTAAAAAGAGAGGTGATCGAGGATGCAAGAAAAGCCCATACTGGTGGAAAAGGTTAATGGGAAATGGAGGCTGTATACGCATAGAATTAGGTTTGCAGATAAGGGCAATGAACAAGAAGTATATACTTCAGATGTTGCTTGGTATGAGGATTTTGCTAATATACACGATGATTTTGAAATAATAGAAGTGACTAATGTTGAATATACCCTTGAACAATTAGAAAGATTAGAAGAAATTAAGGAAATGGATTTGGTTGATACGGTAGTAAATGAATATGTGGTAGATGGTATTACTGGAAAAGGACTGGAGATGTTAGTTTT
>JAAYNP010000009.1 GCA_012520795.1 Bacillota bacterium | reverse complement strand
GTCTATTGAACGCAGAGGGCGGGTTAAAACCGTTATATCGCCTTTCAGTGAAGTACGCTATGAGCGGACGTATTTTCAACACAACAAAACCGGAAAGTATGCCTATCTTGCTGATGTATTGGTGGGATACACACCTCATCAGCGGTTGGACAATCTTCTGGAAGCGGATTTACCAAAAGAGGCTGTTGGGCAGGCCTTGGCTAATCGAATAAATGGCTGAAAGCGATTGGGCTTGGAAGATCTGATCGTGGTTTCCGGCAAACGCCAGTCTGGAGGATAGATAGTCTTCCAGTTCTTCTTCCTTCAAACCCTGCAGGGTATGCTTAACCAGAATCCGCTGCCGTAAAGGTAAATGAACGTTAAGGTTCGCTGAAATGCAGGGGTTTCACCTAACTCGATTGCCAATCCGTTTAGAAACTCACGGACGTTTAAGGTGGACAGTGCAAAATAGCAGACGTGGTAAGAAGCGGGGTTAAGCCGCTTTAAGTATGCCCTAAGCGACGTAGTCTTGCCTACTAGCGGCTCACCAATTACAAGGCCAATGCCTCTGGTAGCTTCTAAAAACTCCAAGCGAGAGCGCAGCTCTATGATTGAACCTGTAGAAAACAGCTGCTCAATAGGGGCTTCTTTGCGAAACGGATTAAACTTCAATCCGAAGAATTGCAAAAAACGCATCAGCTTTCATCCCTTTCAGAGCCTGTGTGTAAGAGATTTTCGAGAGAAGGTGTCCAAGCTCTTCTTTAGGTTTTGATTCAATTTCAGGCCTTCCCGGCGGCCTGCGTCTGAGAGCATTGTCATATAGTTGAACGAATGAAGCTTCCCCACGTGAACACTATCCACATATAGAGGGAGCTTGATGTGAGGCTGTCCAAGCCATTCCGGTTCATAACGGACTTCAACTGTTGAACCGGCCAGTGAATAATCTGTCTCATAGATCATGTTGCTAACCTGTAAGGTTGCATTGGGACGCACTTTTCTGGTAGTACGCAGTAAGAACAATGCATCTACAACAGTTGGGTCTCCAATATGATCGATACGGCTGGCTTGTTCCATGAAAAACTCCAATGGGCTTTTACCCAATGCGCTGTGCACTTTACGGTGGTAATCTGTATCCAGCCAGCGCCAGTAACGATCATTCAGTTCGTCAATGTTAAGATCTGTGCCAACCGTACTTAAAAATCTGGTTCTTACTGTTTGAAAGAACCGTTCCTGTTTGCCTTTGGCAGCAGCGTGGTAAGGACGTGCGTGGACTACAGAACAGCCAAATCCGGCACAGATCAACGCCAGCTGCTGCGTCCGGTAAATCTTGGCATTGTCTGTGCAGAGCATTTTTGGCTTTCCTCGGCGCAAAACCGCTTCTTTGAGGAAATACCGCAGAGTTAAGAAGTCTTGTTTAAAGACAAACCCGCTGTAGGGAACGAGCCTGGAAGCATCATCCAAAAAACAGATTAGGTAGGTGTCCCGCTTTCTCAGGCCATGTAAGCCATGTTTTATCGGCGCGATTGAGCAGCCGTCCTATGGTTTGGTCTTATTTAGGGGCGAACCAGATGGCTCATCTAAGAGTTCACCGAGAAAATGGTGCCAATCTAGCCCAAATTTACTAGAGCGAAAAGACAAAACAAACAATGAAAAGGCCATGAGACTTAGTCAGCAATCTTTGGTATCGCTTCCTAAGGCTCTTGGTTCTAGTTTTGAAATTCTGGGCAATATTCCTTCTTTTGGAAGAGGAAATAAGCTCTGGTCAGCTTGGTTAAGGCAACTTGCTAACGAGACTTTCAGATTCTAAATCTACGAAACAAAAAGTCGTTCTGGCTCGTCACAGGGATAAACGAGATCTTCGATCCGACAGTGGGTTGATACTATCTGGGCAAGGAAGTAGCTATGGATTTTTGGATCAATATGGTATAATGAGAATAGCATGATAGATATCTGCATACGGAGGTGAAAGCTGTGAAAGAGACGGTCTATCCTTTGCTGGCTTTACGAGGCACTATTGTCTTTCCTGATATGGTCACACCCCTGGAGGTTGGCAGAGAACTATCAATCTACGCACTTGAGGCAGCGATGACTGGAGACAAGAAATTGGTCTTGGCCGCCCAGAAGGATGCCAGTATTGTTGAACCACTGCCTGAAGATATCTACGATGTTGGCACGATCTGCGAGGTCAAACAGCTGTTGAAAATGCCGGAAGGCCAGATTCGCGTATTGATGGAAGGCATCCAAAGGGTAGAGATTCGCTATTTTATCGAGGACGGCAGCTATTTTCAAGTTGCTGTTGAACCAAGAGACAGCATTATCACCCACGACATAGAGACGGAGGCGCTTAAGCGCAGTGTCCTGGACTTGTTTGAAAAATATGTCCGGATGTCCAAGAAGATTCCCAATGAAGTGATCAGCTCGGTGAACAGCATCAGCGATCCGGATCGTTTTGCCGATGCCGTTGCCGGCCAGATTATGACCACAGTGGAAGAGCGCCAACCGCTGTTGGAGGAGTTGTACACAAAGAAGCGCCTGGAAATGCTGCTGCAGCTGCTTTCCAAGGAACTGGACCTTTTGGAACTGGAAAGGAAGATACAGCTAAAGGTCCGCAAACAAATGGAGCGCACCCAACGGGAGTATTATCTGCGGGAGCAGATGAAAGCGATCCAAGGCGAGCTTGGCGACAAAGATGATCGCTTCAATGAGGTGGAAGAATACAAGCGGAAGCTCGCGGCAGCGAAGCTTCCGAAAGAGGCAAAGGCCAAGGTGGTTCATGAGCTGCACCGGTTTGAGAAGATGCCGCCTATGGCGGCGGAAGCGGTGGTGGTCCGCAACTATCTTGACTGGATGCTGTCTTTGCCGTGGTCAAAAACCACCAAGGACCGGCTGGATATCAATCAGGCGGAAGAGATTCTTGAGCGGGATCATTACGGCTTGGACCAAGTCAAACAGCGGATCCTGGAGTATTTGGCCGTCCGTCAGCTGACAAAACAGCTGAAAGGCCCGATTCTATGCCTGGTCGGGCCTCCCGGTGTAGGGAAAACATCCCTAGCCCGTTCGATTGCTGAAGCCCTGGGGCGGAAGTTTGTCCGCATTTCCCTTGGGGGGATCAGAGATGAAGCGGAAATCCGCGGGCACCGCCGCACCTATGTGGGTGCCCTTCCTGGAAGGATCATTCAGGCCATGAAGGTCTGCGGCAGCCGCAATCCAGTCTTCCTCTTGGACGAAATCGACAAACTCGGTGCGGATTTCCGCGGCGATCCCACATCGGCGCTGCTGGAAGCCCTTGATCCTGAACAAAACCGAAGCTTCAGTGATCATTACCTGGAAGTGCCCTTTGATTTGTCACAGGTTATGTTTTTGACAACTGCCAACTTACTCCATCAGATTCCCCCGGCGCTGCGGGACCGGATGGAAGTGATTGAGATACCCGGTTACACTGAGCATGAGAAATTGGAGATTGCCAAACGCCATCTGTGGCCCAAACAGCTGGCGGCTCACGGTCTAAGCCTGGAGCAAGTCCAGATTTCGGGCAATGCCTTTGTGCGGGTGATCAGCGACTATACCCGGGAAGCCGGGGTGCGCAATTTGGAACGATCATTGGCAGCGATCTGCCGCAAGATTGCCACAGAGATTGTCCGGGGAGGCAAGACCCCCATCAGGGTCACTGTCAATTCGCTCCAAAAATACCTTGGGGTGCCCAAATACCAGCATCACCTGGTGGATACTGAAGACCGGGTTGGTGTGGCTACCGGATTGGCGTTCACTTCCGTTGGCGGTGAAATGCTGTCGATTGAGGTTACTATTGTAAAAGGCAAAGGCAATATCACACTGACGGGCAAACTGGGTGAGGTAATGCGCGAGTCAGCCCAGACCGCAATCAGTTACATTCGTTCCCGGGCTGATCAGCTTAATATTGATCCCGATTTCCATGAGAAATATGATGTGCATGTCCACGTGCCTGAAGGAGCAGTCCCTAAAGATGGGCCATCGGCGGGGATTACCATTGCCACAGCTGTGGTCAGTGCTTTGACCGGCAGGCCGGTGCGGCGGGAACTGGCCATGACTGGAGAGATCACCTTGCGCGGGAGAGTCCTGCCTATTGGCGGCGTCAAGGAGAAGCTGCTGGCCGCTCATCGCAGCGGGATCACCCATGTTATCCTGCCCAAGGACAATCAGAAGCATCTAGAGGATATACCTGAGGATGTACTGCGGAAGATCGAAATCGAATTCGTTGATCATATGGATACTGTCTTGGAAATGGCCTTGGTAGGGAATGATCCTCAGCCTGATGCAGGCAAGGATCTGGGTTTTGTACCTACAGAAGAGTTCAACGATCCTCAGCAGTGGATTGAGCGATAATGGGTTTAAACTTGCACGATTGTGAGTTTATCACCAGTGCGGTAAGGCCAGACCAATACCCCAGGCATCAGTTTCCAGAAGTAGCCTTGGTTGGCAGGTCGAATGTGGGCAAATCATCATTGATCAATACTTTGGTCAACCGCAAGAGGCTGGCTCAAGTGTCGAGCCAGCCTGGGCGGACTCGAACGCTGAACTTCTACCGGGTTGATCGCCTTGTACTGGTGGATCTGCCGGGTTACGGCTATGCCAGAGTATCTCAGTCGATCAAGGCACATTGGCAAAAGATGATCGAGGGTTATTTAACCAAGCGCGAAAACCTGGTGGGTTTGTTGATGGTGGTTGACATCAGGCGTCAACCAACTTCTGATGATCAGGTTATGGCCGAGTGGATCGCCAGTATCGGTTTTCCGGCCTGGGTAGCGGCTACAAAAGCTGATAAACTCAGCCGCTCAAGGCAAAAACAGCAGTTGGACGCCATCACAAGTATCATAAATTTGCCTGGGTTCGTGTTTTCTGCCGCAACAAGAGTTGGGCGGGACACCCTTATTGTAGTACTTAATCAGCTGGTTGGCGACAAGTGAGGGGTTCCACAATGAAGACGAAAACAGGTCTATTGATCGTGAGTACGATTGCGGCTTTGATTGTAGCAGCAGGTTTGCTCCATTATACGCCGGCACTCGCTCTGGACCGGGGGTTGGAGTTGATCCTGCTCTTGATCATGCTGGTTTTCTTTCAATTCCGGGGAGTTGGCGTATCAAGCCATATGAAGCTGTCATTGTCGGTCTCCATTTATCTTACCACCATTTTTGTCTACGGGACAGGCGAAGCCATCTGGATGGCAGTGTTGTCAAACATTATGTTCGGCCTTCTGGCCAAGATTGAACCGTTCAAAGTATACCTAAACTTGCTTCAGCGTTCCTTGGCAAGTTTGGTTACAGGTGTGGTTTTTAACCATCTTCACGGGCAGGCGGCCCAGCCTCTGGCCCTCTCTACAAGCTTGGGGCCAATGCTGCTCAGCCTTGTGCTCTACACATTCGTCAATTTGTCCCTGGTTTCGGTCCTGACTATTCTGGCCCAACCGGAAGTTGCCCCAAGGGTGATCAAGGCTTATAGGCCTCACATTTGGTTGAATTCACTGCTGTATGGTTACACCGGGATCGTGTATGCCGTGTTTATCAGCAGCTGGCAGCTTGCAGGGTTGTTGTTTTTCAGCATTCTCATGATCGGCATCGCCGAACTGATGCACTACAGCATGCAAATGGTTGTGGAACAGCAGCGGCGGATCAAAGCGGAACAAGAGCTGATCCTAGATTCCAAGACCAAAGTCTACAATTATCGTTTCTTAAGCGACTGGCTGGATCAAGACAGCGATATGCAGGTGACAATGCTTTTCATTGATATTGACGATTTCAAGGTTTTCAATGACCTCTTCGGCCACGAGTACGGCGATCAAGCTCTTTACACTGTGGCGCAAACCATTTCCCGAAGCGTTCGTGAAAATGATTGTGTGATCCGTTTCGGAGGGGAAGAGTTTGTGGTGATCCTGTCCAATACGCCTCGAAGCCGAGGTGTGCAGATTGCCAAACGGATTCAGGCCAAACTGGCCGAGCTGTCAGAGACAGGGCTGAAAAGGCCTTTGACAGTTTCAATTGGCATTGCAAGCTATCCCGATGATGCGGTGGATCGGATGGAACTGCTGCGGCGTGCTGACTTTGCCATGTACCGGGCTAAGTCGATGGGGAAAAACCAATGCTGCACGGCGGTTGACGAAGTGGGTTGAGCAATGATGTCTGATTTGCAATAATTGTGTAGACAAAGAAGGAAATTTTAGAACAAGATAGAAGATCATAATATAGGGGCCCAAGGGAGACGGTGAGTGAGAGGGGCTCTTATTTGATGAATAGAACCGAAAAGAACACTAATGGTATTGCCGCTGGTTTACAGCAAGAACAAGAACAGGAGTGGGGGCCTGATCAGCTGGCGGAGCTGGTTGCCGTTTATATGGCAGACAAGCCGGCTTTGACTTTTCGGCTTGCCTGGGATGCTTATGTCAGCAACGAAATCTGTTTGGCGGAAGCGGCAGCTGCCCTCGGCAGTACTGTTTACCAATTCCTGGAAATGGGCAAGCATTTTCGCCATCAAATAGAAGTGGATATCCCTCATGACCTGTGGTCCATGGCAACACCGGAACAGAAGTTTCTCATGAAGTGTTTGCCGCAGCGGCTAATAGACATCCTAGCCCGCCTGATGATCAAGGATTTGCTGATTCCCAAATCCAGAAGGTATTTGGAGCCTTTGTGGGAAGACTTAAGGTTGCTGCGGAACTTAAGGTTTGTGGAGGAATCAGATCGGGATCAGCTTTACCAGTATACTCTGGCTATCGGTGAAGCAAAAAATACGGGAGCGGTTTAGCGCCCCCGTATTATTCTTTATGGTCGATTTCCAGGCGGATCTGATCACCGCCGTGGATTTGATCGGTGTATCCCGCCGGCTGCCCGTTGATCCAGAACGTGATCTGCTTAATATCCTCCAGCCTGTAGGGCTGATATACCTGGAAAATATCGGCCAGGATAAATCTCGCTTCTGACTGAGGACGGCACTCAACCCGGTCGCCGTCGTTCACTGCCAGGTCAAGGCTTCCCGGCTGACCGTTAATCAGGACTCGGGGCGGGCCTTTCAATTCGACCTTTTCGTCGTTAACGTACACAGTAATGGAACTCTGAACAACTTCAACTCCAGCACGTTTCAGCGCTGCCCCCACCGTTTCAACAGGCTCGTATGTTATGCTGTCACCATCATCGAGCGCATAGGTTAACGGCTGCTCCTGCCCGTTTACTGTGATGGCAGGGATAATGGCGGTATGCTCACCGTTGATGATCAAGGATTTGTACAGCCGCAGCTGTTCCACAAGATCCTGAAGCAGGATTGGGCGTGCCTCTTGGTTTTCAACTATGTCGATTTCAATGACATCCTTGCCCTGCAGTCTGGTCCGGAGCGTCGCCGGTTCACCGTTGCATAGAATCTGGGTTGGCGCCCGCCCGTGCCCGCGGATGGTGAAGGGCTCCTGATTGATCGTCAATTCCAAGGTGCGGGCAGTATGATCGATCAGGCGATCGATATCGTACCCGGCGTTGAGCAGGGCATCACCGACTGTGGCATCGCTCAGGCGCAGAAAATGGACAGTCTTGCCGTTGACCGTCACTTTCTGCAGTTTCATAGCCAATTGATCAAGGTGGTTGCAGCCGATGCAGATTGGAGTCACCAACTGCGGGCCGAGATACTCGTTGGCCCCCCTGATATTGCTGAGGCTGGCCCGATCCCGGATTCTGACCAGATTGTCCGGCAGCTGCAGGTACTTGGCAATCTCCCGATCCAGGTGCGGTGTGAGGCTGCCGCCCCCGATCAGAATTACGCCTTTTGGAGCACCGTCGTTCAAGGCACTGATTTCATTGCTGATCTTGTGAGCCAGAGTAGCAACCGCCGGCTGAATTAGGGCCAAAACCTCTTCCTGGCTGACTTCAAGCCGGTTCCCTAAGGCGTCCGTATATCTGATAACCGAATTAGTGTTGAGCTGACGCTTTACCTGCTCGGCCTCCATGAAATCAAGGAGATAGTGATCGGCTGTGATCCTGGTAATCAAGTCCCCGGCTTGCGGAATCATGCCAAAAGCTTTGACTGTTCCATCTGCGGTGATGGCAATATCAGATGTGCCTGCACCCACATCCACCAGCGCCAGATTGAGCATGCGCATCGACGGCGGGATTACGGCATGCATGGCGGCAATCGGTTCCAGAGTCAAAGACTGGATTCCCAAGCCGGCCAGGCGCAGCGCTGTCATCAAGGAATCAACAACAATCCGGGGGAGGAATGTGGCAATCACTTCCACCGATGCAGAGTACCCCTGGTGGCCGACGAGATTTTCGATTGGCTGGTCGTCGAGATACTTCTGGACTACCGAATAGCCGACACACAAGTAGGTGTCTACAGCGGTCTGCACTCGATATTGGCTTGTCTGGCTGAGAGCATCCTGAACAGCACTCAATTCCAGCTCGCCCAAGAATTCCCAGGTAATCTCTTGATTCAAGGGCAGCTTGATCGTGGCCTGGCCGCGCTGAGTACGCAAAGAGCGCCCGGCGGCGGCAACAACGGCCTCGGTAATTGGTTCAGATGTGTGAGTACTAATCTCTGCGGCAACTTCCCGGATCACTTGTGCCACTTTTGGTATGTCATGAATCTGCCCGTCCTGCATGGCATTTGGGAGCTGTTCTTTGATTACCACATGATGGACTGTGTATTGCTGTGCTTCCTGTTCCATCAGCAAACCGGCTATCTTGCGTGTTCCAATATCCAAGGCAAAGATAGTACTCATTACCCTCATCCTCAATTGTGTTAATACTTAGTAATTCCACGAAATAGCCGGACTTTCCTTCGTAGTTTTTGGTATAATACAAACATACAGGAAAACTTAGGATTTTAAGGAGATGTGAAAATGGCCGCAAAAACAATACCGCAGCGCAGTGAAATCGCCGATCAGTACAAGTGGAAACTAACGGATCTGTATCCTTCAGACCAGGTGTGGGAACAAGACTTTGAGGAATTGAAACAAATGATGCCTTCGCTCAAGGATTACCAAGGCCGGCTCACGACCGCAGAGAACCTGCTGGCGTGCCTGAAGCTGCAGGATCAAGTCAGAATCAAATTTGATCGCTTGGCAGGCTATGCCATGATGAGTAAGGATCAGGACAATACCAACCCAGTATACCAGGGATTTTGGGATCGGATCGTTGGTATCGGAGCAGAACTCGGCAGCAATCTTGCCTATATTGAGCCGGATATACTGGCTCTGCCTGCCGCAACTGTACGGGAGTGGGTGGAGCAAACCCCAGGGCTTAAAACCTACGGCCACTATCTGGACAATATTCTGCGGATGAAACCCCACACGCTCCCGACGGAACAAGAAGAACTCCTGGCACGGGCCAGTGAGATGGCCCAGGCTACCAGCCAGATTTTCCGGATGTTCAATAATGCGGATCTGCGGTTTCCCACCATCAAGGATGAAAATGGCAATGAGGTGGAACTGACCCACGGGCGTTATCTGCGCTTTATGGAAAGCCGGGACAGGGATGTACGCAAATCCGCCTTTAAGGCTTTGTATTCAACCTATGAACAGTGGAAAAACACTTTGGCCGCCACCTATGCTTCGGCAGTGAAGAGGGCTTTGTTTTTTGCCAGGGCCAGAAAGTACGAATCGTCGTTGGAGGCGGCTTTGGATCTAGACAATGTGCAGCCCGATGTATACCACAGCTTAATCAAGGCTGTCCATGAGGGCCTTCCTGCTTTTTACCGCTATATGGAGCTGCGCAAGAAAATGCTCGGGCTTGATGAGCTGCACATGTATGACATTAATGTGCCTTTGGTGCAGGATCTGGACATCAAAATCCGGCCTGAACAGGCGGTGGAAATGGTGAAAACGGGATTGGCACCTTTGGGAGGGGAATATGTCACGGATCTCAGCAAGGGCTTGTCCGCAGGGTGGATCGACTGGTTTGAGAACAAGGGCAAGACCAGCGGAGCCTATTCTGCCAGTGTTTACCGGGTGCATCCCTATGTTCTGCTAAACTATGAGAACACGGTTGACGACATGTTCACCTTGGCTCATGAAATGGGCCATGCCATGCACTCATACTATTCCGATTTGAATCAGGAGTTTATCAATGCGGACTATGCGATTTTCGTCGCTGAAGTTGCGTCTACGGTGAATGAGTGCCTGGTTATGAACGATCTGTTGGCAAAGGCTGATGATCCGAAGCAAAAGCTTTACCTTCTCAATCACTATTTGGAACAGTTTAGAGGTACTGTATTCAGGCAAACCATGTTTGCTGAGTTTGAAATGATTGTTCATGACAGGATCGGCAGTGGGGTTCCCATGACAGCGGAAAGCTTGTGCCAGGCTTATCATGAATTGAACCAGATATACTACGGGCCTGAGGTGATAAGCGATCCGCACATAGCAATGGAGTGGGCCAGGATTCCCCATTTTTACCGGCCGTTTTATGTCTACAAGTATGCCACCGGTTTTTCCGCCGCTGTAACCATAGCACAGAAGATCCTGAATGAAAATGGCGCGGTAACCCGGTACTTGGAGTTCTTAAGAAACGGTGGTTCCGATTATCCTCTCAATCTGTTGAAGAAGACCGGTGTGGATTTGACCACTCCGGAACCGATCATGAAGGCAATTGATGTGTTCGGGTCGCTTGTTGATCAAATGGAAAGGCTCGCATCAGAATTGAAAGCGTTAATGTAAAATTAGACGCAAAATTCAGCGCAGGGTTTTTTGAATTTCTCAAGAATATTGTTGGTGTGTTAAATTTATGATGTGGTGGTGAATGTCTGAGGTAACTTGGCCCGGATCCCAAACGCTGCCAGTGTAGGCAGTACCGGGCTGAGATCCGGGGTTAGCCTGCAATGTTTCCAGCACCAGGCAATCGGAGCATTGATTCGGATCGTGCTTAGGTTTTTAAAAAGCAAGGCCTGGGATTTGTTTGCCCGCAAATTGGCTCCAGCTTTTCCCCTCAGCAGCTGGGCATTGGCAATAATCTGTTCCAAACCGCCGAAACGCTTGAGCCATTTTACTGCTGTTTTTGGGCCGATCATGCTGATACCGGGAATATTGTCACTGGCATCACCCATTAATGCTTTGAGATCAGGGATTAATGCCGGCGGCAGTTGGATCTCAGCTTCAACCGTATCCGGTGTGTAGATTCTATTGGAGCGCCTGTTGGGTATTAGAACGGTTACCGTGTCGTTTACCAGCTGGAGTGTGTCCCGATCGACAGTTGCGATATAAGCTTCGGTGCCGTAAGGCAGGTTGGCTGCAATTGTGCCGATTACATCGTCAGCTTCGTAACCCGGCAGCTTCAGAATGGGGATCTCCATTGCTGCCAGTAATTCCGCAATTAAAGGCAGCTGTTCCTGCAGTTCCACAGGCATTGGCGGCCGGTTTGCCTTATAGGGCGGGTAGAGCTTGTGGCGAAAGGTAGGCTGGGGATGGTCGAAGACCGCAGCCAAGTACTGCGGCTGGATCTGGCTGATGAGTGATGACAGAGTGTTGTAAAACCCAATCACGGCATTGACTGCAAGCCCGCTGCTGTTGCGGATTGTGTTGGGCAGGCCATAGTAGGCACGATAGACCAGGGCAAATCCATCAATGATTAGGCAGCATTGTTTCATTCCAAGACTCCTCTACCAGGTCGATATGCTAATTATAGCATAGAAGCTTATCCAAAACCAGTTTGTGAACCCTTGAGTCAGGACGAAGGAAGAATAAATTCATTAAGGAGAGACGGGTATGGGTTATCTTTTAGGTCTGGATATTGGCACATCACAGGTAAAAGCACTGTTGGTCACGGTCGAAGGTGAAATTGTCGGTTCGACGGCACAGGAATATCCGCTGTATGCACCGCGGCCGGGGTGGATGGAGCAGGATCCGGAAGATATGTGGCAGGGCACGGTCCTGGCACTGCGCAAAGTCCTTGACAAATATGACGTGGATCCAAGTGAGGTCAAGGGTATTGGCTTGTCCGGGCAGATGCACAGCTCAGTTTTTCTGGACAAGGACGGCACAGTGATCCGGCCGGCAATCCTGTGGAACGATACACGGACAACCAAGCAGTGCTATGAAATCGAGAGCCTGGTGGGGAAGCGCCTGCTTTTGGAGGAAGCGTGCAACCCGGCTTTGGAGGGCTTTACAGCCCCGAAGGTTTTGTGGCTCAGGGAACATGAGCCGGAGAACTTTACCAAAGTGCGCTGGTTGGTTTTGGTTAAGGACTATATCCGTTACCGGTTGACCGGTGAGCTGAAAATGGAACTGAGCGATGCTGCAGGCACGCTCTTGCTCAATGTTAAACAAAGACAGTGGTCCAAGACTATTATGGGTAAGCTCAACCTTCCCATGGAGATCTTGCCTGAACTGGTGGGATCCAGTGAAATTGCGGGAACAATCAATCCTGAGGCAGCAGAATTGACCGGTTTGACCGTTGGCACACCGGTAGTTGGCGGTGGCGCCGACAATGCCTGCGGCGCAGTGGGGGCTGGTATTGTAGCTGCCGGCCGGGCCATGATCAGCCTTGGCACCAGCGGCGTGATGCTGGCTCATTTGGATGTGCCCAAATTGCCCAACGGCGGGACTATACATATGTTCAACCACGCGGTAAAAGACCGTTTCTATATGATGGGTGTGATCCTGTCCGCCGGGTTATCGTTCAGGTGGTTCCGGGATCAGTTCGGACAGATGGAATCGGTCTTGGCTGAAAGCCTCGATACCGACCCCTATGTGCTCTTGTCTGAAGCGGCCTCCCACGGCACACCGGGCAGTCAAGGTGTGATTTTCCTGCCTTATTTGACAGGTGAGCGGACCCCTCATGGGGACGGGAATGCCCGCGGGTGTTTCTTCGGCCTCTCCAGCAGCCATCAGCGCCGTGATCTGGTGCGGGCGATCTTGGAAGGTGTTGGTTTTGCCTTCAGGGATTCCTTCTGTTTACTGCAGCAGGCTGGTTGGACCGGCAAGACGGTCAGGTGTATCGGTGGTGGCGCTAAGTCAAGATTGTGGCTGGAGATTTTGGCGAGTATTCTTGGACTGCAGATGCAGACGCTAAATGTTGATGAAGGCCCCGGTTTAGGTGCAGCTCTCCTTGCCGGTGTCGGCACCGGTGCGTTTGCAGATACCAAGGAAGCTTCTGAGGCGCTGATCAAGGTAATCGATACGATCGACCCGGTCGAAAAATGGCATTCATTGTACCTGGAGATCTATCAAGTTTATAAAAGCCTCTATCCGGCTTTAAAACCAATGTATGATCAAATGGCTAAGCTGTTTTAGGTATCAAGGTGGGTGGCTCAATATTGAACCGGCGCATAATCATAGTATGGGCGGCCGCGGCGCTCCTGGTTCTGTGCGGCACTGCCTTTGGGCGGGATGATGAATTCCGTGTTACCATCAAAACCGACAATTTCCAGGATCTCTATCATGACAGTGCAGTCATTTCCTCGGACGGACGGTCCATTACCTTGGTCGATTACGGCCAGAACTTTGTCAGCGAATCTCCTGTAACACTGCTGCCAACAGCTGAAGGGATCCTGGTGGCAAACGGCGCTGAAGAACTGCTGATGGGGTCGCCTGTCTGGGTTTACCCTGATCATGCCTGCCGCTTGATCCTGGAAAGCATCAAGCGTGGTGACGCCTGGGAGTTCAGCCCTTCATACAGGGGCTTTTTGGAAGTCAATCTGACAGAAAACGGTCAACTGCAGATCATCAATACGGTCAAGATTGAGGAATATTTGTATGGTGTCGTCCCCAGTGAAATGCCGTCCAGCGCCCCTTTGGCCGCCTTGTGCGCTCAGGCGGTTGCATCGCGGACTTTTGTGGTGAGGGCGATAATTGAGGCCAGGGCAATGGGTCGCAATTATCATGTTGACGACAGTGTTTTCGCCCAAGTGTACAACAACCGGCAGGAGGATCTGAACGCAAAACAGGCAGTGGATCAGACTCGGGGCCTCGTGATGGTTGATCAGGACAATTTGCTGGTAAAGGCTTATTTTCATTCCACTTCCTGCGGGTATACAGCTGCCTCCCATGAGGTATGGGGCGGCGGTACCCGGGACAGCTATCCAGGGAGGCCAACTCCCTATTTGCTGCCCCGGTCGGTTTTAACAACCGATGTGACAGTTGACTGGAATGATGATGCTGATGTATTGAGGTTTCTGAAAAACAAGGCCATTTCCGGATATGAACGGAAATCACCGTGGTTCCGCTGGGAAATTGGTTTTACCAGGGCTCAGCTGGAGGCCACGATCAATGCCAATTTGGCAAGTCTGTATCAAATTCAGCCGCAGTTTGTCGAGACACTGCAGGATGATGGCAGATTTGCTTCGACTCCTGTGCCGGAATCGGGGATCGGCAGATTAAAGGATCTTAGGGTTGCCGGGCGGGGCGGCGGCGGCAATCTGCTCACATTGGAAATCGTGGGCTCGAACGGCACTTTTCAGGTGAGCAAGGAGTTGAATATCCGGAACCTGATCCGCCCAAGCAAACTGTATACAAACGAAGATATTGTGATTCACCGGATGCAGGATCAGATTGTGAACTACCCGATGTTGCCCAGCACCAGTATCGCCTTTGAGATCATCAGGGATGCAGGTGGTGAAATCGCCCAGGTGATTATCTACGGCGGAGGAATCGGCCATGGTGTCGGCATGAGCCAGTGGGGTGCCAGGGGGATGGCAGAGGCAGGCTATGACTATGGAGAGATCCTGAAGTCGTTTTACTCAGACATTGATCTGATTGACATCTACACGGTCCGGGACTGGCAAAAACTGGTGTTTCCAGAGTGAGAGAGCAAACTGAAGCGTGCCTACTTTGCAAAAATGTCTATTTGTTTGACATATAATGCATAATATGATATTTTATATTTATCGATTATGAAAGCACCCTTATACGTTTGCAGGCGAAAAACAGCAGTAATAATTGAGCTTATATAGGACAATAATAGCTACTAGATGTTGTGGCTTAAACCCAATATTGGAGAAGGAGTGAAAAGTGTGGGCTATGAAGATTCTTTAAGGCAAGCGAGGGAGCTATTACTCCTTGAGATTAATGAACTTAAAGAACAGTTGGCGAGAAAAGAGCAAAACTTGAGAAAACTTGACGCTTTTCTTAGAGAACCTTATACAAGCAGCGGGAACGGTATCTCCTTGACAAAGCGTATTGTACAAATAGTTTACCAGCTTGTTTCAAGCCAAGGGCACCCGATAACAGCCAAAGCAGTGGTCAAGGAATTTTTCAAACAACGGCAAGATGTGAATGAGTCGACTATCCGCTCCACATTGTACCAGGTAAGCAGGAAGCAGAAGCCGACAGAAATCGAGGTTGGTGGAAACAAGATTGCCGTGTTTGTGATAAAAGACGGGCCGACATATAATGTTGAAGCAGCGGAAGACAGCCAGGCGGAGAAAAAGGCGCATGCTTGAGCACTCCTGAGGGAAGCCCTATCCAGAGATAGGGCTTTTTTATCTTGGGAGCACGGCAGGATTTTGGTTGGAGTTTATGGAACATGATCTCATGAATGTCATGGGGGAGTGAAGATGCGCAGGCTCGCCGTCGCTGTCGTTGCCGCTTTTTTTGTAGCCGTCGAGTTTTTGAGATGGCAGGGCATTATCGATTTCGGAGCTTTGTATGTATTCTCTCATACATGGTATTTGATTCCCATGTGGTACGGCATCAAGCTGGCACAGCAAAAATCAAAAAGCATGAAAACCTCTGGGTTTGTTTTAATCGTATTTGCAGGATTTATGCTTATCATGAGCATGATTGAGCTGTTTTCCGAAACCCAGGACTCAATCTACTACATCACGGTTGCCGGGACGTTGATTTTTTGGCCGCTGGTGATGATCATGTTTTTTCTTTCAGTGCTTGTCAGCCTTTTTGACAAGGGAGAAGAGGTCCACAAAAGCTTTTTGACCCAGCGGACTGTTGAGTGCCCTGAACAGGAGCTTTTGGATACATCTCTAAGCACTGTATTGGGCAAATTGACATTCGTGATGAACCTCAAATCCGTAAGCCACCGTGCTGTGCGGTTGGACATCCTTGCTTTGTTCGGCAAGGTGGAGATAGTTGTTCCTGAGGATGTGGGTGTGCTGGCAGAACAAAAAGCATTGTTTGCCGCTGCAGACGTCTTGGGAAAACTCTCCCGCAAGCTCGTTGGCGGGGAGGTTGTGCGCAGCCCGGCGGCAGAGAGCCAGAACCCCCGTTTGCTGTTAGTGATCCGTTCTTGTTTCGGTAGTGTGGCAGTGAAGTATGAGTCGCGAAGGAGTTGATCGAGTGCTAAATATCAGCTTTTTTTTGCCTACGGAAATACTTCACGGTTCAGAGGTAATAAGGCGTTACAGGGATCGGCTCAAGGAATTTGGCAGGAAAGCGCTGCTGGTAACGGGCAGGCATTCTGCCCGGTTAAGCGGAGCCCTTGAGGACGTGGTTGCCGCTTTGGATCACTGCGGTATCGGGTACCAGGTGTTTGATCAGGTGGAAAACAACCCCTCCCTGGCAAACGTAGCTGCAGGTGCCAAGGTAGCCCGCCAGTTGGAGCCGGATTTTATTATTGGGATCGGAGGAGGTTCTCCTTTGGATGCTGCCAAGGCTATCGCTGTCTTGGCGGTGAACAAGTTTAGCCCTGAGAGACTCTATGACGGAGGCTATCCCCATCCGCCCCTGCCTGTGGTTGCAGTCCCGACCACAGCAGGTACCGGCAGTGAAGTAACGCAGTACTCGGTCTTGACCCTGACCGACAAACAAACCAAGGCGGCGTTTGGGGACAGGAGCATTTTTCCCAGGCTGGCATTTTTGGACTACCGTTATACTGAGAGTTTGGAGCTGGAACCAACCAGGAATACTGCAGTTGACGCCTTGTCCCATTTGATTGAGGCTTTTCTCTCCCGGAGGGCCGGGGATTTCAGCGATATGTTGGTGGAATCGGGTTTGCGGCTGTGGGGCCGGGCACTGGATGATTTGAAATCGGCTGCTTTTTCCACTGGTATGCGGGACAGTCTGCTGAGTGCGTCCACTCTGGGAGGCATGGCCATAGCCCACACCGGCACTACGGTTGTCCATGCCCTGGGTTACCCCCTCACCTTTTTCCATGGCATACCCCACGGCAAGGTCAACGGGCTGCTGCTGGCGGAATATCTCCGCTATAATCAGCAGCATGCCAAATCACGGGTGGCCAGAGTGCTAAAAATCCTGAACCTGAAAGATATCGGCGAATTCAAAGAACTGATGCAGCAGCTGCTGCCCTGTGAATTGAAGCTTGCGCCGGAGCAGATCAATGAGTATGGCATTGCCGCCAGCAGGACAAAAAATGCAAATCATTCCCTGGGCGAAGTCAGTTCTGAAATCTGTATCGAGATTTTGAGCAAGAGTCTGGGATGAGAGGGATCCCATCCTAATTTTTTGCCCCGGCCGGTCCGGACGGTTTCGCCGGTGGCGGAAGGCGCGTATAATGGAATATAGTGATCAGTTTTTCCAAAAAAGTGAATGTTGCGGTCATCAAATGAGGAACCCTTGCGAAACTTAACAACAGAAGATGGCGACACGAAGGTGGTTGATATTGTGAAGAAACCTACTGCTTTGCTGATGGGGCTGTTATTGATTGCTTTGGTGCTGAACGGGTGTATTATCCGGTTTGGGATTGGGATCACGCTCGGCAGTGTTACTGCCTGGGTTTTTGAATCAACTGAACACCCTGAAAAAATCATGGTCATGTCATATCCCCATACGCCCACAGGATACTTGCCGTTAGGCAATGCCAGAGTCGAAGTACGGGATCAGTATACAAATGAGCTGGAGGCTTCTACCTATACAGACAGCGAAGGCTGTTTTTCCTTCAGCGATATCCCCGGCGGCAAGAAAAAGATTGTGATTTACCATCCGCGCGACAGCAGTATCACATATGAGATCCCCATCCATATCCTAAAAGGCATCAACATGACAACCTCAGAACCGGTTGTCCACTATGTGTTCATCGGGATTGACGAGTATCCATACATCAGGGTTCAGGATCCGGAGGTTCAGGATCCGGAGAGAGCGAACCTGGATGTTTCAGCAAAGGATGTATATATGATGCGCCGCGCATTTGTCAAGGGCAACCGGATGGTCGGCAGTTGTCAAGAGCTGATTAACGACCAGGCTACGAAGGCCAGGATTTACAACGCGATCCGGAATGCCGCCCGGATTGCCAAACCCAACGATGCTTTAGTGCTCTACTTCTCCGGATATGCGGACTATGAGATTTATGCCGGTGGAGATGCCAAACCGCTGGATCATCTTGTCCCGTATGACGGGACCAATTACGGCACTCTTGAACAAATCATGAATTCGGTGATCACCGATGGCGAGCTTGAAAGATGGCTGAGCCTGTTTCCCAACAAGAACGTGACAGTGATCCTCGATGTAGCCTATGCCGCGACTTTCATTGACGGTGTAGCCCGAGAGCAATCACTTGGGGAAATCGAACTATTGGCGTTGAAGAATAAGGGTTACACAGTGCTGGCAGCTACAGCTTCGGATGAGCGTAATATTGTCAATAAGGACAAGTACAGCCTGTTTACTTACTGGCTGGTCAGGGGAATCGAAGAGCTCCCCTACAAGTGGATCACAGCCGGCGACTTGTTTGACTATGCCACGTCAAAGATGGAGGAAGGAGACTTTCCCCAAACTCCAAAGTTGGAAGGCTCTGGGAATACACTGCTCCATGTGAAAAACTCATATTACTGGTAGGAGGTTGGCGAGATGAGATTGAAAGCTGTACCATTGGTTTTCTTAATAGTGTTGATTGCATCCCTGCCGGCTATGGCCCTTGACAGCAGGGCGCTGGCAGACTATGCTGAATCGCCTATGGCCATTGCCTGGCGGGAAAGGGACACGATCTATGTTGCCGTCGTTAATGAATATACATCCCGTTACCTGTACCGGATTGAGATTTATAACGCTCAGCGCCGGGATGTTCTGGCCCAGCGGGAAGTGCTTGTTCCAGGCAAGTCGATCCTGATTGAGAGTTTTGAGTCCCGCGACCTCAGGTACACACCTTACCCAATTAAGGAAGTAGGTATTTATGCCGAATTCTATGGCCGGAGAATCAAGATCCAAGATCATTCAATGTTCGTGGTCCAAGACTATCTTATACCCGCAAATGCTTCCTTTACGGTGGAAGTTGATCTTGAAGGCATCCAGAGGGGTGCTTCCAGCGGCAGGATCATGGTGGATAATGAGTATACCTTGTTTTACAACAGGCCACGCGGCAAAATCTCCGTCAGTTATGAACCAGGCCTTTACTATTACCATTCCAACATCATTGAATATCAGCCGCCCGGGCTTACCTTGACAATGCGGGCTCCATATCTTCGCAATGTCGATGTGTTGAGCTTCGAAGTCCGCCATCGCCCCACAGGCGTATGGCGTGAAGAGGCCTTCCCCGGCCCGGTGTTCATTGTCTACGGCAGCGAATATGCAGTCCTGGACAATACAGGGGGTGTGCGCTCATCCAGCGGCTCGAGTTCTCCCGACGGGGAATGGGTTACAAGATAGTAACTTGTTCCTGACGCATCTTACCCGCCAGTAACATATGTTGACAATGAAGGTTAGTCAAGTAGGGTACGAGGGAGGTAACTCTATGGGAAAAAGATGCTGCAAACTGGATGATCTGTGGATCTTTGTAATTGTGTTACTGGTGTTGATTCTTGTAGTCGCATTATTGCTCTAGACTATCACTTTAAAGACGCCTCATTGAAGGCGTCTTTTTTTGGGCAAGTACAAGGCGTACTCCAGCGGTGTCAAATACACTTGTTCCATAAGCTTGGGATCATCAAGCTCAGCATACAGCTGTTTGTCCGGTTTGCCGTTGATTTCGATAATCCACAGTTTGTTGGCGTGATCAAGGCCAAAATCAACGCTGAGCTCCGCCAGGTGCCCAAGCTGTTTTTCAAGCAGGCAGGCGGCTTTGATGCTGATTATTTCTGCTTCGCCCACAATTGCTTCAACGGGAAAGTGGTGGGCAGCCAGCAGTTGTCCTGCGGCCGCCACTTTTTGGTAGTAGTTGGTGATATACTGATCCGCCTGGGCGATTCTTGCAGTCAGTGCAGTGACCTGCCAGCGGCCGTACCGGTTTTTCTGCACCAGGGCTCTGAGATCAAACCGGCACCCATCCACTACCGCTAGATCGACAAACTCTTGAACAACCATTGTATAGGGAACCATCAGGATATGAAAAACATTGATGATTGCCTCTGTATAGGGCAGCGCAATCGGCACGGGCAGGGCTGATTTGACCAGCAGCCGGCCACCAGGCAGGAGAGCCAGGCGCCACAACCCCGAACCTTGGCGGCCAAGGCGCGGTTTGATCACAATATCCCCATGTTCGAGCAATGCGTGATGCAACGTGGTAATGTCGTATTCATAAGTCTGGGGCAAATGATCCGCCAAAACGCTGGCAGCAAGCATTTTGTAGACGATCCACTTATCCAACTGAGTGATCTGGTTGAAGACCTGGATCGGCGGCAAAAGTGAATTCAGACGGCTGATCAGCTGCTGGTTATGGGGGTACAAGCGGTTGTAGATTACCCGAGGGAGAGGCAGGCGCTTGAAATGTACTCCGTGTTTTGTCAGATAGAACCCGGCTGCTGTGTGCGTTTTCCAATCGATACCCTCCGGTGTGAACAACAGCAGCTTGAGTTTGAACCTGGCGGCAAGATCAGCGTAAGGCTCGCTTGCATGGTTGTCGGCCAAAATTCCCGTTGGATGTTCCGGATGCATGATGGAAACCGCCTTTCAATCACATAAAGATAGTCCCCCACTCTCAGCTCGCTTCATGCCCCAAATGAATACTCTAAAGAATGAAGGGGTGATTGCAGCCGCTTCAGTTTCTGGGTGGGAGGTGAACCACTTGACAGGTGCACAACAAACCTTCTTGATTTTCGTAGCTTTGGTTATCGTGTTTGCATTGGCTATCATTTTGTTAGCCTAGTAATGCGCTAAGCCGGAACCATCAATTCTTTGGGGGGTAGTGGGTTTGCTCACTACCCTTCAAAATAGGATCAGGTTACTAAGACATCTTGCAGTGTGTTTCAGTATAATGATGTAGGTTTAAGGAGGTGGAATCCTTGGGGACCAAATTAAGTTTCTTGAACATGGATACCCTGTCAATTGTCCTGCCTGCGGTCATGGCCTTGGCTCCACATATTAAGCTTGGGTCCGGGCTGAGGCGGGAAAAAGACCGGCTCCGGGCCAGAGACAGGGCTTACAAAGGCAAAAATGTGGAACCGGAACAGCAAACATCCAGTATCGATGCGCTGATGAAGCTGATCCCGGCCCTGACCACCGCTTTGCCGGCTTTAAAGGCTGCGGCAACCGGGGCTGATGACGCTTCTGCCCAGCAAGCCATTGAGCGTTTACAATCAGTGTTGTCCGGAAGCGGAGACAACACCGAAGAGCTTTCGACGCGGCTGATAGAGCTCTTACCTGAGTTGCTGCGAGTGCTGACAGAATTGAACAAAATGAATCCGGAGGCCAAAGATCCGAATCTGGAGCAGGTCAGTGAAGTCTTGACAGAAATCGTAACCGGAGAACAAACGGCAGTGGACGATGGCACAGAATGACAGTTGAATGAATGATAATCATTTAAAGGGCGATCATCCGGTCGCCTTCTTTATTTTGTGATCCTCGGCAGGTTTATGGTTGATGATGCAGAAAGATATGTTTGACTGGAAAGGTGGGTTAATCATTGGTACTGAGGCAGGATCCTTCCCACAAAAACACCCTGGTCTTAAGGTACCCCTCGTCGTGGTGGTCCAATCCATGGCGTGATGTTTTGCCGAGCGGCAATGGCTGTATCGGCGCTGCTGTCTATGGCGGTATTCACCGGGAAACTGTGCTCATCAATCATCATGGGCTATGGCACGGTGGGCTAAGGGACCCCCTTCCTGATGTCAGTGATACCCTAAGCCGGGTGCGGGTTTTGATGGATCAGAAACAGTATCACGAAGCCAACTGGATTCTGGCCAATGCGTTGAAGGAACAGGGCTACCAAAATCGTATGGCTTCACCTTTGCCTTTGGGTGATTTGCGTCTCAATATGGCTGTCAGTACGGGGTTTACCAACTACCGCCGCATGGTAAATATGGAAACTGGCGAGGTGTGTGTCACTTGGGATGAATGCGGCCGCCAATTCGAGCGCAAGCTCTTTGTTTCCAGAGCGGATAATTTGATTGCATACATAATAACTGGCGGCGGGCTCAACTGTTCTTTGAAATTGGGTATGCATGAACAAGATCATCCCAAAAGGGCTGAATACCAGGAGTCGGAAGCAGGCCTGGCGGATGATC
This sequence comes from Bacillota bacterium, assembly GCA_012520795.1. Lineage (GTDB taxonomy): Bacteria > Bacillota > Limnochordia > Darwinibacteriales > DTU012 > DTU012. Next base: position 16,406 of record JAAYNP010000009.1, on the reverse strand, counting down.
AATACCTATACTATGCGGTACAGCATCCCGATGGGACTGATTTTGGCGCTGTGGCCAGAGTGATTGTGAATGAGGGTGAAACAGCTGCAGCTGATGGCTGGCTGGTTGTTAAGGGCGCGGCGGAGATTTTGGTGTTGATCAAAGTTTTTGTTTCAGGCCGGCGGCACAGAGCATGGCAGCGCTTGCAGCAGGAACTTGCGGCCGAAGCCCGTTCGTATCAGCAGCTGTTGGAGGCTCACTGTCAGATTCACAGCCGGCTCTTCAATGCGGTGAAGCTTGATTTGAAAAGCAGCCGGGGAAGGACGAATGAAGAGCTGCTGCTTGCTGCCTATGAGGGATCATGCCCAACGGAACTTGTGGAAAAAATGTGGGCGTACGGCCGTTATCTGTTTATTTCCGCTGCAGATGAGTCAAGTTATCCAATGCATATGTATGGACTGTGGGTTGGCTCCTACCGGGCGATCTGGAGTCATTATATGGCTAACGAGAATATCCAGATGATGTACTGGCATGCCCTGGGGGGCGGACTGGCCCACTTCATTCGAGCTGTTTACCAGTACTGTCATGGGTTGATGGAAGATTTTCGGGAAAATGCCTGCAAGCTATTTGGCTGCCGGGGGATCTTTATCCCTGCGGGGACTACGCCGCTTTCTGGGCTGCCAAGCCAGGTCGTGCCGGTTATCCTGAATTGGACAGGCGCTGCCGGCTGGTTGGCACAGCATTTTTACCAATACTGGCTTTACACCGGTGATGACACCTTCCTGGAGACCAAAGCCCTGCCCTTTATGCGGGAGACAGCACTGTTTTACGAAGATTTCCTGGTGGAAGGGGACGATGGGTATTTTCGGATCTATCCTTCAGTTTCACCTGAGAATTCGCCCCGCAATTATATCACCCCTGAGGCGCAAGCCCTGGGCCATCCAATGCCTACAGCCGTCAACGCCACGATGGACTTCGCCATTATTAAAGAGCTTTTAACGAACTTGATTGCCGGCAGTGAACATTTGGGCATTTACGATGCCGAGCGCGAAAAGTGGAGGGATATGCTGGCCAAAATACCACCCTACCAGATTAATGCGGATGGAGCAGTCAGGGAATGGATGGCTCCGGATTTTGAAGATAATTACAACCACCGGCACCTTTCCCATCTTTATCCGCTCTTCCCCGGCCATGAAATCACGCAAGACTCAGATCCTGAGCTGTATCAGGCCTTTTGCCATGCAGTGCAAAAGCGCTTGGCAGTGGGCATTGGCGATCAGACGGGATGGTCTTTGGCGCACATGGCCAGTATCTATGCTCGGCTGGAGGATGGCGACAAGGCCCTTGAGTGCCTGGAGCTTCTTTCCCGTTCTTGTTTGATCAACAATTTCTTTACGCTTCATAATGATTGGCGCAGCATGGGCATTACACTGCAGATGCCTTCAGCACCGATCCAGCTTGACGCCAACCTCGGCTGGGCTGCGGCAGTGCAAGAGATGCTGTTGTATGCTTCACCGGAGTTAATCAAGATTCTGCCTGCCTGTCCCGGCAAATGGGAACAAGGGCAGGTGGAAGGGCTGCGCTTCTGCACCGGCGCTGCCGACATCAGTTGGAACAGGGGGAAGGGTGAGCTAAAGGCTGTTTTGACAGCGGAGAGGCCGACACAGGCCAAGCTGAAGCTGCCGGAGGGTTATGGGGAGTATGAACTAGCCTGCAGTAAAGGGTCCGTACAGAGACTGGACAAGAGCAGCTGCTGGCGAATTGAACTGCCTGCAGGGGCACAACTGCTGGTCTGTTCCAAATCATAAAAAGGTTGAGAGGAGAATGCTGATGCCTAAGATCGCTTTCCTGGGGGCCGGAAGCACTGTTTTTGCCAAAAATATTCTTGGCGACTGTCTTTTAAGTCCGGTCTTGAGGGATTCGGAATTTGCTCTCTACGATATTGATCTGCAAAGGCTGCATGACTCGGAGCGGATGCTTAACGCCATTAATGCCAATTCCGGCAACTATGGGAAGATTGTGGCCTATATAGATCGCAAGGAAGCCCTCCGCGGCGCTGATTATGTAATCAATGCGGTTCAGGTTGGCGGCTATGAGCCCTGTACAGTGATCGATTTTGAAGTCCCCAAGAAATACGGCCTACGGCAGACTATCGGCGATACATTGGGGATTGGCGGGATTTTCCGGGCACTGCGCACTCTGCCGGTACTCTTTGATTTTGCCCGGGATATTGAAGAAGTTTGCCCTGATGCCTGGTTTCTCAATTACACCAATCCCATGGCGATCTTGACAGGCGCTTTGCTGAGGTATACTGGTGTCAAAACTGTAGGTTTGTGCCACAGTGTGCAGGTCTGCGCCAGCCACCTGCTGCGTTCGCTTGAGATGCAGGAAGAGGGAGTGCAGTGGACAATTGCGGGGATTAATCACATGGCCTGGCTTTTGGAAATAACGCGCAGCGGGGAGGACTTGTACCCGGAGATTAAAAAGCGGGCTGCAGAAAAACAGAAACAGGGGAAACATCACGATATGGTGCGTTTTGAGATTATGCTCCGCTTCGGGTATTATGTCACGGAATCGAGTGAACACAATGCTGAATACCTGCCATATTTTATCAAAAGCCAGTTCCCGGAACTGATTGAACGGTTCAACATCCCATTGGACGAGTACCCGCGCCGCTGTGTAAATCAGATCAAAGGCTGGGAAAAAATGCGGCAGTCATTGGTGGAGAACCCAAATTTAAGCCACAGCCGCACAAGTGAGTATGGTTCATACATCATGGAAGCGATGGAGGCTGACCAGCCTATCAAGATTGGCGGCAATGTGCTCAACCGGGGGATGATTCCCAACCTGCCGTATGAAGCATGTGTGGAAGTACCCTGCCTGGTTGACTCCGGTGGTGTTTCTCCCTGTTATGTAGGAAAACTGCCGCCCCAACTGGCGGCGTTGAATATGACAAATATCAATGTCCATCTGCTGACTATTGAAGCCTTTGCCACTTTGAAGAAGGAGCATATTTACCATGCAGCCTTGCTCGATCCCCATACCAGCAGCGAATTGACTATTGATCAAATCGTGCAGCTGTGCGATGACATGATTGACGCCCACGGTGATTGGCTGCCCAGGTTTAGATAAAAAATGTAAAAAAATAAGCAGGGAAATGCGAATTAGATGTAAAATATAAACATATAGCTGAAATCGCGGTATCATTCAGCTTAAATTTATGATCGGAGGTAAATGAATGAGTAAGAAACACATGCTTTTGCTAGCTGCTGCTGTAGTTTTGGTTATCTGTTGGCCTGTCAGCGCTTTTGATCTTACGGAATTCGGGTTGCAACCAGCCGAAAACTATGATTTCGGCGGCGCGACTGTAACGATTATTTCCTGGACCAGTGACCGGATCCCTGGGTACTTCGAGAATTATCTGCCGGTAGTGGATCGGATAGCAGAAGCCGAGGCCGCTTTTAATTGCAAGATCGACTTTCTGTACACTCGCGAAATCCCTGAAATGAATTTCGCCCGGTTGTTGGCGGGCGAATCAGTGAACGACCTCTGGCATGTTCAGAACAAAATTGGTTATTGGGAGTTAGTTTCAGGCGGTGCAGTATACGACGTGTATGAGTTGTTGGGTGAAGAGTATTACGCCATGCTGCCGCCGAGCTTTATTGCTACCGAAGAGGCACTTAAATACGAGGGCAAGTATTGGGGAATCGGTACTATGGAGTGGAGGCCGACATACGGGTATCAAAACGATATCATGTTTGTGGCCTACAACAAAGATTTGTTTGAGCGTGAGGGGCTGCCCGATTTGTACGAACTGTATCTCGACGGTGAGTGGACCTGGGATATGGCTACAGAAATAGCTGTTAAAGCCACTCAAGACATCGACGGCGACGGTGTGGTGGATATCTGGGGCATTGTTGACGCCAGGCCGTGGGATCTGGCGGTGGCAAATGGCGCCACCATGACTAAGGTTGACGAAACCGGGCGGATTGTGTTTGCTGCTGATGAACCGGCATATCTTGAGGCTTTGGAGCAGTGCTATCAATGGTGGACTGAACTTGGCGTTCAGATGCCGAGCTATGGTTCGGGCGATTTGCGCACCGCATTTACAAGCGGAAGGGCTGCGATGTACTTCTCAGTATCTGCCTACAATTTGCCTGATCGGATCAACGACGTGGTGGATGACTGGGGAATCGTGCCGTTCCCGAAAGGGCCAAGCACTGATCGCCATCATTGGACAGTGCAAGCTTTGAATACAACTGTAATCCCCGTCAATGCCGAGAACCCTGAAGCCTTGGCAGCTTTGCGCTGTTTCCTCTGGCGTGAAGAAGACGTGGAACTCAATGACTTTCTTGCCACCCATGCCCACAGCCAACAGGCGGCTGAGGTGCTGCTGACGGCGAACAGGGAATGGGACGGCACAGCGTCCAGCTTGTTTCAGCCCTTCTCGGACGGCTACGGCCAGCTGACCCGCGATGTACAATCGGGAAGCAAGAGTGCCGCAGCGGCCATGGCTGAGATCAAGCCTGTGATTCAAGGAAGGTTGGACGATCTGTTTGGCCAGTAGAAAGAGGTGTTTGGGTGACTAGTGCATCGAGACTGGATCAGGTGCTGAGCCTGAATCGGGAAGAATACCGCCCCTTGGCCTTTTTTGGGATTAACATCGATCAAGATGATGAAAACATTGTGCAATGGGTGCGGTGGTGCAAAAAACAAGGTTTCGGCGGTTTTAACATTATCATCGGTTCCGGCTGCGAGGGCCGGGCACATGATGCCTGGATCGAAAAACTGCTCCATGCCTATGAAGTGGCAATCAGGACAGCCAAAGAAGTAGGCCTTGAAGTCTGGATTTTTGACGACTGGGGTTATCCGAGCGGTACAGCCGGGGGGTTGGTCTGTACCAACCCCGAGTTCCGGCTGAAACGGCTGGACATTGTCTATGACTGCCGGCTTTCAGTTGGGGAAACGGTATCCATTACCGTTCCCCAACGATATGTAGCTGCAGGAATCCTTCCGGCCCGGGGCCCTTACCAAGCATTGGAACTGCAGCCGGGCAGGAAGTTTACCTACCAGGCTGACCAGCCCGTGCGACTGCTCGTTGTGGGCTGGAATTATGATCCCCATCAGGCCAAGTCCAGCTGTAAGTCTTATCCCGGGGATCCGGCTATGTCCTGTATCGACATGCTCAATCCCAAGGCAGCCCGGCGGTTCATTGAGGTGATGCATGAGCGGTATTATGCCAGGTTTAAGGATTATATGGGCAGCGTAATCAAAGGCTTTTTCTACGATGAGCCCTTTCTGCCCTATCAGTTCCCCTGGACTGAGAAGCTGCCGGAAGTTTTCAGACAGAAAAAAGGCTATAATCTGCTTCCGATCCTGCCGGAACTGCTGGCGAAGATTTATAATGCCCGCGGTGAAATCGCGAAATATGCCGATGATTTCTTTGATGTTTGGACCGATATGGCCGCCGAAAACTATTATGGCGAGTTAAGCAGATGGTGTGCCGAACGGGGGCTGGAATTAACAGGCCACCTTGATTTGGATCATCATTACAATACCATTTTTTCCATCAGCGGTCACATCTATAAGAATCTGCGCCACAATCACCGGCCCGCTGTCGATGTGATCTGGGCCCAGATCGCCCCTGGGGAGTACAGTGACTTCCCCCGGTTTGCCGGTTCAATCAAATACTTGTTGGGCAGGGAGAGGGCAACCAGCGAAACCTTTGCCGGAATGGGGCTGGGCTTAAGCGGCGACTTGATGAGGTTCATCACTGACCATGAAGTAATCAGGGGAATTAACGATTTCCATCTGATGTATTCGTCGAACAAACCACCGGCCCACGAAAAAAGCCCGCAGATGCCCAATCATATGCTCCAGGAACCATTCGGCACGCTGATCTATGAAAGGATAGGCCTTGCTGCAGCATTGGGCAGTGTTGGTGAAGCCGATATCCGCACAGCCTTGTATTTGCCGGCACAAGATATTAACCGGGCACAGCTGGCTCTGCGTAATGTCGGCATCACCAATGCCGACCGCCTGCCGTGGGAATGGATCAGAGAAATTGCGGAATACCTGACCTATCTACCGGTGGATTTTTGCTATCTTTGGCAAGAAGCCTTGTGTGAGCTGGATTTCGGTGCAGGAGGCCTCATCACCAAGGGCGGGCGGATTATCGACACGATAATTCTGCCGCCGGGCGTAACTCTAGCTCCCCATGTGATTGCCAGGCTGCAGCAGTTTGCCGCGAATGGAGGTAGGATTGTCTGCGTTTTCAAGCCTGCCTGGCCATTGATGGATAGGGCGGTCATGTGCAACCAGGTAAGGGATCTAGGTACTGTTTTGGGCCGGGAGTTGAAGCTTGAGCCTGCCGGGAAGATTTCCATGGCTTCCAGAAAGGCTGACGGGTATACCTTGTACCTTTTGCTGAATGAAGACGATCAAGAGACCGCAACCAGAATCAGCTTCAAGCCCGGTAACGTTTATGAGGTCAATCTGCCCGATTTGAGCCTTACGCCTGCTGCCGGAGCTCAAAACGGTGTAACAGTGGAGTTTGAACCGATGCAGTTAAAAGTCTTCTTGCTGGATTCAAGCCTGGACGTAAACGTTCCGGGAGTGCTTGGTGCCGACTGCGGCAGAGCAGTTGTGCCGGCTGGTTGGACCATCCAACTGCCAGACGGCAGTTCATGCCCGCTTCAGGAACAAGTTTTTCCCGATTGGAGTGAACTGGGGATTCCTGAGTTCTCCGGCTGTTTGACATACCGGGCCGTATTTGAATGGTCTGATGAGACGGATCAGGCAGAAATCATTGCCCGGGAACTTTACAGTCATGCAGAGATTTTTATTGATGGAGAGTTGGCCGGTAAAATGGCGTATCGCCCATACCGGGTGAGAGTAGGATGCCTTAAGGCGGGCAGACACCAGATCGCTATTCGAGTCTATAACACTGAAGCCAACAGCGTTGCCGGCACACTCGAGCTTGAGCGGGAACGCTATCACGGCCGCTTTGCCCACCTGGCACACTATGATCGGCGGCGGCTGAAGTCAGGTTTGCTGGCTCCCGTTTTGATTTGCCCAATTCAGAGTTAAGTTCCATTTTCTCCCAATGTCCGATCCTTTCCCAGCCATAAGAGGATAATTTTGGTGAAATGCCGAATTATAATCTTTGGGTCGGATATTGGGGGGGAATTTTCGTGTGTCCGCGCAAAAAATTCTTTATGCTGTTGATTGATGCAGTATTGGTAAACCTGGCCCTGCTCTTAACATTAATATTGCCGTATAGCGGGGTATTGCAAATAAAAGCTTCTTCCTACCTTAGCCTTGTGATCGCTTTTACGATTATCCGGCTGTTCTGCCTTTATTATTTTGGCCTTTACAACCGCATCTGGGAATATGCCAGCATTAATGAGCTGATTAGTACTATCAAGGCGGTTACCGCCAGTTCACTGATCAGCGTCTTTTTTATGGTTCAGGTCCTGGCCGATCCCTTTCGCGCCTTTGGGCTGGAATTGATTAACTGGTTTATCAATATTGTGTTCATTGGCGGATTCCGCCTGTTCCTCCGGATCCGCCAGCAAGGCAACCGGATCATCACTCCGGCTTCCAAAGGCCGGAGGGTATTGATCGTTGGAGCGGGAGATGCCGGTGCTTTAGCGGCTAAAGAATTTGAGAATCATTACCATGAGTCTGTGAATGTGATCGGGTTTATCGATGATGATCCCCGCAAGCAAAAACTACAGCTGCTGGGCCATGATGTGCTCGGGACTCGTAATGACATCCCCAAGGTAGTGAACGAATACCGGATCGAAGAAATTGTAATTGCCATGCCATCTGTGTCCGACAAAATCATCAGTGACATTGTGGAAATCTGTCATACCACTCCGGCCGATGTGAAGATTCTCCCGGGAATGTTTGACCTTATTGACGGGAATGTTACTGTCAGCCAAATCCGGGAGGTCCAGGTTGAGGACTTGTTGGGGCGCGAACCTGTTAAGGTGGACCTGGCCAGTATGGCCGGGTATATCCGCGATCAGGTAGTGCTGGTAACTGGAGCGGGAGGCTCCATTGGCAGTGAACTCTGCCGGCAGTTGATGCGCCTGGCACCCAGGGAGCTTCTGCTGCTGGATATCAATGAAAACGGCATTCACGATATTATCCTTGATCTCCGGGAGCAGAATGGTGTGAGGTTAGTGCCCTTGATCAAAGATATCCGTGACTGGGAGGGCATCAATGGCGTGTTTGAGCTTTACCGGCCGGATGTGGTCTACCATGCCGCGGCACACAAACATGTCCCTTTGATGGAGTATAACCCGGAAGAAGCAATCAAGAACAATTGTTGGGGTACACATAATGTGGCACAAGCAGCCAATGTGCACCATGCCAAACGGTTTGTGCTGGTTTCCACCGACAAGGCTGTCAATCCCACCAGTGTCATGGGAGCTTCAAAACGGATTGCAGAAATGCTGATCCAATATCTGAACCTTGTCAGCGAAACACAGTATGCGGGAGTCCGTTTTGGCAACGTTTTGGGCAGTACCGGCAGTGTTGTGCCTTTGTTTAAGAAGCAGATTGCCCAAGGCGGTCCGGTGACTGTCACCCATGAAGACATGGTCCGCTATTTTATGACCATTCGTGAAGCTGTCCAGTTGATTATTCAAGCGGGTGCTTTTGCCCATAATGGCGAGATTTTTGTCCTGGACATGGGAGAGCCGGTGCGGATTATCGATCTGGCCCAGACTTTGATCAAACTGTCGGGATTTGAAGTGGAGGATATTGGCATTGTGATCACCGGAGCGCGGCCCGGGGAAAAGCTGTATGAGGAATTGCTGACTACAGAGGAAGTACGAAAAAACCAGACTAAACATCAGCGGATATTCATTGCCCCTCCGACCGGAATTGATCACAAGATTGTGGCTCGGATTGTCTCTGAGTTCAAACACGGGATCTTCCCGGTGGGGCCCAAGGAAACGGAGGCCTGGATCCAACGGCTGCTGCCTGAGTTCAAACTTGTCCGGCACGACAAGGCGGAACCGGTGGCCTATCACACGCTATATGAAGCTGCCGCCGCAGGGGATCAGTAAGCGGAGGGCGGTTGAAGCGAAGCCATGCAAGGAGGTATTATGATGGTCGAGATATTCACCGAGCAGCATGTGTTGTCTGTTGCCGCTGGAAAACGGCTGATTGCCAAAGCAGTGTGCGAACTTCCCAGTGTCAAGCAGGCTCTTGCTGAAAGCGTAATTGTGATAACAGCCGGTACAACCAACGCATACATTGCTGATGAGATTCTAAGATCCCTCCGGCAGGGAACAGGTTTTTCGTATCAGCACTTCTACCGGGGGTATACAGTGCCTTCCGGTTATAAGACTATACTGGAGGGTGAACCGGAGCAGTTTCTCGGCGATGTGGTCTTGCGGGCAGGCCAGTGGGAGCGGGGATTGACCATCTTTGATGTCGCGGACGAGCTCAAGCCGGGTGATGTGATTGTCAAAGGCGCCAATGCTGTCAACCTTCAAGACCGGGAGGCCGCTGTCTTGATTGGGCATCTGAGGGCTGGAACGATTGGTACCGCAATTCAGGCAGTGATCGGCCGCCGCGTTGAGCTGGTGATTCCTGTTGGTTTGGAAAAACGGGTCACCGGCAGCATCGGAGCGATAGCGAACAGGCTGAATGCGGCCAACGCTTCAGGCCCGAGGTATTTCCCTGTGCGGGGTAATATTATCACGGAGCTGGAGGCAATTCATGTCTTAAGCGGCGTGGAGGCGGAACTCGTTGCCGGCGGAGGTGTTTCAGGTGCGGAAGGCAGCAGTCGGATTGCGGTCACAGGTACTGCAGAACAGCTGCAGACTGCCCGCCAGATCGTGGAAAGCATTGTCAACGAGCCGCCGCTGATGCTGTAGCAGAAAGATTTGATACGCTGCCGGTATTGCTCATCCCCTCATGATCCACTGCTCGTTTAGCCCACGGAAATGCCGCAGGTTGTGGTGAAGATCTGATTAGTAAATTTAGATTTAACTTTCTGTTAATCCGGTAGATAAATTTAGGTTGCACGATTATCATATATAGTGGACGATCATTATTGGGGGGATCAGGATGGCGATACTGGTAACAGGTGGGGCAGGATATATTGGCAGCCATGCTTGTGTTGAGCTTTTGGATGCGGGCTATGAAATCGTGATTGTGGATAATCTGTCGAACAGCAAGCCGGAAGTAATCAAACGGATTCGGGCTATTACCGGTAAAGATTTCCGGTTTTATCCTGTTGACATCCTGGACAAACCTGCGCTATCAGCTGTTTTTATGGATAATCGCATAGATGCTGTAATCCATTTTGCCGGACTCAAAGCGGTAGCGGAATCGGTGGAATTCCCACTGCGGTACTACCATAACAATGTGGCCGGCACTTTGGTTTTATGCGAGGTAATGCAGGAATACGGAGTCAAGAAAATGGTGTTCAGTTCATCCGCCACGGTCTACGGAGTCCCAGAGTCGGTGCCGATTAATGAAGAGGCTCCGTTGGCACCGGTTAACCCTTATGGGCGTACCAAGCTGATGATCGAACAGATTCTCCAGGACTTGCATCAGGCGGATCATCGATGGGGCATCGCTTTGCTGCGCTATTTCAACCCCATCGGCGCTCACAAAAGCGGCTGCATAGGCGAGGACCCTCAAGGTATACCCAATAATCTGATGCCATACATTACCCAGGTGGCTGTAGGGAAACTGCCGGTTTTGAAGGTGTTCGGCAGTGATTATCCCACCCATGACGGGACTGGGGTAAGGGATTATATTCACGTTGTTGATCTGGCTGTAGGGCATCTGCGGGCTTTAGAGAAAGTGCAGGGCCCGGGAGTATACATTTACAACCTGGGTACAGGCAAAGGATACAGTGTCATGGACGTTATTTCCGCATTTGAAAAGGCATCCGGGAAAAAGATTCCGTATGAAATCACGCAAAGGCGCCCCGGTGACGTTGCAGCAAGCTACGCCGATCCGGCCAAAGCAAAGCAAGAACTTGATTGGGAAGCCCGGCGAGATCTGCTGGACATGTGTATTGACTCCTGGCGCTGGCAGGTGAATAACCCCGAAGGGTATGAACAAGAGCCTGGTAAATAAATCGAGGAGCGGATTGCTCCTCGATTTAATTCTTTATGATGCTGTCATCTTTGGTGGCGGCCGAACCTTCTGCAACAAAGGTCTTGCAGCAGGTCTCCATACATGAATCAGCACTGGCCGTGGGCACTTCCATATGCGAGGTTGCATCGATGGCTTCGCTGGCTTGTTCCGCCCACGCATCAGTGGCAACCAGAATCTGCGATGCCCGGCAGACATTGCCCTGGCTCCAGTAATGGCAGTTGTCGACACTGCAGTAAACATCAGGCAAGGCTAACACCTCCTTGTTGTTCAGTCTGTATTATTGTTTCCAGAATAAAAAAAGATCATGGTGCAAATGATTCCACCATGATCGTCCTGTTGTTTAAGCAAACAGATAATTAAATTGCCTTGCTCTTGCGGATCAGGCATCTGCGGGGCCGGGCTCCAATCTTGATATAAATATCCTGTGTGCCCAGTTCCTGGAAAAGGCGAATTCGAAACAGCCTAAGAGGAGTCCAGATTTCCCTGAATACCAAATAAGGCACGAGTTTCACTCCTTTCGGACACCCTCATATAAAAAAAACGGCCAGACATACTGGCCGGTTGCACTAGCAACTCAGGATTGTCCTTCAGTGCCCACTCATACAGACAACCATCATTGTTTCCAGTATCTAAAATATTCGGTTTGCCCTTACAAAGTCCTTCTTACTGCGGGGATTTTTTGGATTGTTTTCCTTGGCAAGTTTTGATAACCTTTAGGTGAAGGTCAGATATGGAAAATGATCAAAAGGAGTGGAACAGGTGAGCAGGCTGACTGTTGTACTCGTGGGCATTGGCGGCTATGGCAGCGGTTATGTCGATCAGCTCCTTTACGAATCGCACCGGGAAGTGGAAATTGCCGGAGCGGTTGACCCTTATCCTGAGAACTACTCTGGGTTGGACAGGCTAAAGGTTGAGAACATACCCGTTTACCACTCTTTGGAAGCATTTTATGCCGAGCATAAGGCAGATTTGGCTGTTATTTCATCGCCGATCCACTTCCATTGTCCCCAGTCCACACTGGCATTGGCCCAGGGCAGCCATGTACTCTGCGAAAAACCCATAGCAGCGACTGTTCAGGAAGCGCTGCAAATGCTGGAAGCCCGGGACCGGGCCCGCAAACTTGTAGGGATTGGTTATCAATGGTCATTCAGCGATCCTATCCTGGCATTAAAGCAGGATATCATTGAAGGCAAACTGGGAGAGCCGCAGCTGTTGAAAACACTGGTTTTGTGGCCGCGCAACCAGGCTTATTACGCCCGGGGATGGGCCGGCAGGTTGAAAGCCGAAGATGGCAGTTGGATCCTGGACAGTGTGGCCAACAATGCCGCCGCCCATCATCTCCACAATATGTTTTTCGTCCTTGGTGATGCCGTCGACACCAGTGCCGGTTTGAAATATGTGGAAGCCGAAGTATACCGGGCAAATCAAATTGAAAGCTTCGACACCTGCATGGTAAGGGGCGAGGCCGGCAATGGCGCTGAAATTCTGTTCTACGCCAGCCATGCGGCGAAGGAATCGCTTGGCCCCATTTTTGAGTACCGCTTCAGCGATGCTGTGGTTCGGTACAACGAAAGCAGTTCTGAGCCCGGCATTGTAGCCAAGTATAACGACGGTACTTGGAAGTCGTATGGCAACCCGAAGCTCGAGCCCCGGCGGAAGCTTTGGGTAATGATCGATGCCATCTTGAACAACGATACTGTCCCCTGCGGTATTGAAGCGGCTATGACTCAGACTGTGTGCATCAATGGGATTCATGAAAGCAGGCCGGAGATTACCTGGTTTCCCAAACAGCTGATCAAACATGATCCAGAATCAGACACCATCTATGCTGACCACCTTGGTGATCTAATGGTGCATCTGTATCAAAGCGAACGCTTGCCCAGTGATGAAGGGATCAGCTGGTCCCAACCGGGGCAGCTCATCAGGTTGGAGCATTACCGCAGTTTCCCGCAGTAATTTTGGACCAATTTTGTGTCCCCGCAAATGCCATGATCATATAGTAGTACTGAAGAAGACATCATGGCAAGGAGTGATCAAATGGGGATCCACAGCCGCTGTATTTGTCCCGACATTCTCGAACAGTTTATCAATGACTGGTTCTTTATCTACACTGTGAACGACGGCGAGGCGTTTTTTGATGTTCAATGGCAATTGGTTGATGTCGGAGTCAACTATATCGTGGTCAGGCGATTTGTGGTTGATATAGGCGGAACTCAGACGGCAATTCTCTTCTGTGACCAGATCGTCGGATTGGCTGAAGCACCGCCCGGGCCAATGCCGAATAACGGGTAAGCAAAAGCTGTGGCTGGGAAAAGATTCCACGCCACAGCTTTTAGTTTTAGGCTCGATTACGCATCAGCCGTTTTTGCGTTCAATAAACCGCCAGAAATTCTCTCCGAACAAGTCGGCAACATCACGCTTGATTTCATCCTCGGTTACACTCCAGCCTGCATCCATGATGTCGCTGTATTTGTCTACGAGGATCCCAGCAATAATTTTTCGTGAATGGTTCCATTTATAGATCAGCTGATCCAGCACCCGGGCATCCGAATGCTGGGGAATGAAGGAAAGGCCCAGAGTCTCCATCCTCAACCGGGTGATTTCATCGATAATGCTGGGGTTGTTCAGGAACCACCAGCAGCCAAAGATCATTAGGTTGCGGAACTTTCGGGCGGTAATTGCCAGTTCATGCTGGTTTTCCTTGGAGAGCAAGGTCACCATGAATTTGTTATCCGGATATGTGCGGCACAGGTATTCAATGGTCTGTACTTCAGCCTTACCAACGGAATCTCCAGCCAACCCCAGCGCGTAATTGACCAGTTTCTTGACTCCGATCATCATGGCGAAGGGGATGTTTTGCTCACGGCAAACCGGGATGATGCACTGCTCCACAATCCGGGAACGGAGCGAATCCTCAGGGATCGTATAGCTTGGCGGCAGTGAAACGGCCAAGTAAAGGGCGTCCATTTTCCTGATCCAGTCGGTGAGGAACCGCTTGATTTCAGCCAGGGAGTTTTGGTTCAGGTCGACAGAGACATCATAACCCCAATCCTGCAGTTTCCGGTATGAGTTTTGGTAGTCGTTGAGCAAAGGGTCGATTCTCAAAGCCGCCCTGAAACGGCGATCGCTGTTGCCTGCTGTGTCCCAGAAAGGCTTTTCCAAGGGATCAAAAGGATCGTTGGTCATCACTACGGTTTTGACACCGGCCACATCGAAAACTTTGTCAATATAATCCTGGACAGTCATTTTGGCAAAATAGCTTCGATAGGCATTCAAGTCCCGGGCAGCAACATCCAGCCCCAATTCTGCCAGCACGGTCAAGACTCCCCGTTGGGCTTCGCTGACTGGGGAATGATCGATAAAGAGTGTTTGCCAGATGAGTTCAGCCTGCTTTTGTTTGGGCAGGGCAAAGAACTCATCATATGCCATGCCGCTGTAGCGAAAATACTCAGCTATCAGGTAATGGTAGGTAATCAGTTCATCCACACCCCACAACAGCAAGCCGCCGAAATGGCCGGGGTAGATGTGAGTATGGATATCAGTGATCTTGACATTCTCAACTTCCCGGTAGACTACATCGCGCAAAGCCTGTTTGTCTCTAATCATTAAAAATCCTCCTCGTTTATCTCACGTTCAAAAGATCCAGATGCTTGCCAATGTGCTCTTTCAGCCTCTGCGTGTACAGTTCCTGATTGATCAGAAGCTCCCGGTACAGGCGATCCTTGAACAGATATTCACCGTCAGCTGTTTTGGCCTGCAGCAGCACGCCGTAAGCGATGTGAATTGCTTGCCTGGCGGCGGGCTGATTCATCAGATCCGGCAGCTTCTGATCACTTAAGGTGCCCAGCTTAGGTATGTCGGATTCATTGAATGCGACATGGTAGTACTTCCTGGCTTCATCAAGGTGTCTTAGGGCATATTCGTGCATTTCCCGGTACAGCTGAGGGTTCACTTCGGCAATGACTCGCACAGCTTCCAGCCAGTTGGTGCCTGCAGTCTTGATATGGAACCTGCATTTGGTATATCTGCCGATGACATCAAAGACCATGAACTTGTCGCTTCCGGAATGGACGCTGATCTTGTAACCGAAGTGATCGGCTATCTCGGCATGGATCTTGAATTCGGATTCGAACTGGTTGGGATCGCCAATATAGTCGATCCCTTTTTGAAATTCCCCTACAAACCTGGGCGCAAGGCTGTTGAGCTCGACCCCGCGGGAAATCAATTCGTTGGCCACAAAAAAATGATCTTGTGGAGTTGTGGGTGTGGCAACTTCATCGATGCTCATTTCAAAATCAATATTGCGGTTAGCTGGCTTAATCAGGGTTTGATAGACTTCTTCTGCAAAATCCAGGGCTCTGACATACACTAGGACCATTTTCTGGAAACTGCTGGCTGCGAATGTGATCGTGGTGCCGCTTGCCAGAGTGAATTCCTGGCCCAAGTATGCAGCTTCAAAATGGTTGCGCAGGCCGGCATCAAGCTGTTGGTAATGCTCAAGCACTTCTGCATCACTCATGGAACTGACCTGGTCATTAATGTGTTCGCTGCAGTCGAGGGTAATCATGCTAAAACCCAAATCCAGAGCCATCTTCACATCATCTTTCCGCTTCAGGTGGTCACCATCGGCACCATAACCGTGGGTGTAACCTTCCTGAAATACAGTCCAGGCTGCTGCATCCAGGACCTCGATGTAATCACGCCCGGTAAGGTCCAGTTCGCGGATTGACTGCTGAGCCAGAATTGGCATCACATTGCGGTTGCGGACAGTGGCAATGTGCCCCGGAGTAGCCAACCCTAGGCGATCGCCAAGCCCAATTGATGCTTTTTGCCTGCCAGAGGCCTGAGGGATGAGCCATTCAAAGATCGATTGGAGGGCAATACGATTTTCTGTAGTCAAGAGACAAACCTTTACTTGGTAATCATAGACTTTTTCCAAATCGCCGGAAAACCTGCCGCCGGCTTCGCCTTCACCTGCAATTATCAGTTTCCGTCCGAGCCCTTCCCGCACCATAAAAAAAAGCATATCGCCTACTGTTTGCACGGATTGGTTGCAAACGGATGGATCCGTGGTTGTGGCCAGCTTTTCGTTCAGTGCTGCAGTACTGCTCCCAGAATCGGGAAAGACTGACCGCCAATTGCTGCTTGTCACCATTGTTCAATTCCTCCTTGATATTGGATTATAGAGTAACACCATTCTTCCAGATGGCGATCTCGCGAAAGCCCATGAGTTCGGATTTGGTCCTTTCACCGCAGGCCGCGTCCAAGGAAAGGTTGAGCAGCTGCTCTGCCGC
>JAAYNP010000094.1 GCA_012520795.1 Bacillota bacterium | reverse complement strand
TTTCAGACGCGTCTGGAAGAGAACTTGGCCGCCATCCATGCCGAGCTGAAAACCAACACGTACCAGCCAAGTCCAGTGAGAAGGGTGGAAATCGAAAAAGAGGATGGGAGCAGAAGACCACTCGGCATACCTACGGTAAAAGACCGAGTGGTTCGACAGGCGCTGCGCCAGATAATTGAACCCATCTTTGAACCGGACTTCCATCCATCAAGCTACGGCTATCGCCCGAACCGGTCCTGCCAAATGGCAGTGGCCAAAGCGGAACAGTTTCTAAGGCGATATGAACTAACTTATGTGGTCGACATGGACCTGTCCAAGAGCTTTGACACACTGGATCATGAACGCATCATCGAGGGAGTGAACAGGAAGATAAGCGTATCGTGCGCTGCGCTGATGATATTCTGGTGTTTGCCACATCTTTGAGGCAAGCAAAGAAGCATCAGGAAATTGCCATCCAAATCCTAGAGGAGGACCTTGGGCTTACGGTAAACCGCACCAAAACGCACACCTCGCAACCATGGGAAGAATGTGGAACAGCTAGTCGTGGACCTGAATCGCATTCTTCGGGGATGGATTCAATCTTTCCGGCTAGCCAACTGCAAAAGGTTCCTTCGGGAAGTCATGGGATGGATCCGCAAAAGACTACGGATGAAGAAGATGGAGAGAACTGGCTGTTCAGGCCGCAACAGACACAAACACCCTGGAAGATTCGGAAGGCAATTCAAAAGGAGATCAATGAGCTTTTGGATGAGATTGACCGGATTGCAGAGAGTACCGAGTTCAATGCCACACAAGTTCTTGACGGCACCTTTTCCGGTGTATTCCGCATCGGCGCCAATAAAGATCAAAACATGGAAATCAGCATTACCAGCATGAAAACAGCAGATCTGGGTGTTACCGGCACAGCTCTAGGGGATTTGAAGGTGGAAAATGTTGATGATGAAGCAACTACAACCGGCGGCGTATTGACAAATGATGGCGCCAATACAGCCATAAGTGTGATCGATGAAGCGATCAAGCAGGTTTCGCATCAACGCTCAAGCTTAGGTGCAATTCAAAACCGTTTGGAACACGCTATTGCCAACCTGGGAACCTCGGCAGAGAACTTACAGGCAGCGGAATCGCGAATCCGCGACCTTGATATGGAAGAGAAATTCATGGAATTTGTAAAGAATTCCATTGTCACACAAGCAGCCACATCAATGCTGGCTCAGGCCAATATGGCCCCCCAGAGTGTGCTGCAGCTGCTTGGAGGGCAAGTATATAAAAGTGCAACAAAAGTGCACCCCATATGCCAGGCAAGAATCTGGCGTCTGGGGTGCGCTTTTTTGGTTATTGCATGTTCGTTTTACAGCCTGGCCTCGCAGCAGCAGCAGCCGGCATAGGGCTTACGGCCTGTTATTCTTGAAAATCCGGCTGTATGCCTGGTTAATCTGTTCAAGCTCAGCACTGGATAGTGCCCAACTGCCAGCCCCGGCATTTTCCCGGATCTGCTGTGGGTGTCTGGCGCCCACTAAAGCGCAGGTTACCCCTGCTTGTTGGGTCAGCCAGTTAATGGCCACATGAGAGACAGGCTTGCCGTGACCATCTGCAGTTTCCCGCAGGACATCCACCAGCTGCATGGCTTTGCTCCACATTGGTTCGTGGAAAAAGCGGTAAAATTGGTACCGGGTATCGTCTGGTTCAAATACAGGTTTGTCCCGGTATTTTCCTGCCAGAATCCCCGATCCTAGAGAGCCGTATGCGAGAATGCCGATTTGGTGTTGGACACAGTACGGCAGGATCTCCTTTTCAATTTCCCTGTTCAACAATGAATAATGGGGCTGCAGGCTGGCGAGATCGGTCATATCGAGCACTCGATCCATAAGCTGCGTATCGAAGTTGGAAACGCCAAGGTAACGGAATTTACCTTCATCCCGCAGCTTAACAAGTTCGGCTATGGAATCCTCGATAGGTGTGTCGGGATCGGGCCAGTGAATTTGATACAGATCGATTGTATCTACGTTCAACCGCCTTAAAGAGCCTTCAATCTGTTGACGGATGCTTGCAGGGGTGAGGTCGCGCCATTTGCCGCCCGGTTTTCTGACGACACCGACCTTGGTGGCGATGATTACCTGGTCACGGCGGCCTTCGATCGCTTTGCCTACGACTGTTTCCGCACGCCCGTCGCCGTAGGCCGGTGCTGTGTCGATCAGGTTGATACCGGCATCCAAGGCTGCCTGTATGGTGGCAATCGACTCGCTGTCATCAACGTGGCCGTATGTGGAGCCGCCCATCGGCCAGGTGCCCAAGGCAACAACCGATACTTTTAGATCAGTTTTGCCTAGTTTTTTGGTCCGCATCTGCATCCTCCTTTGGAACTGTTTTAATTATCCTTCCATGCGGGATCTTGTTTGTCCTGCCCTCAGTCGAAATTTTGTTAAGACAGCAAAAAAAAGGTTTAGCAAGCAGGTAAATTTAGGGAACTGTCGAAATATGTAGTAGTTGGTTGGGTTCTTCTTGAATAGAATCACTAGCTGATGAAGGCGGCTAAAAAAACTGTCTCGGTTATTGATAGTTTGTACTAAAGTATAAAGTATACTCAGCCGATATAGATCTTAGCTAGTGATATTCCCTGCGCAGGAGGAAGAGACAACTAGCTGACAATGTTCAAGGAAGAACAAAAATTTCAAGGAGGAGAGTGTTGTTATGCGGATTAACAACAACATCATGGCACTGAATGCCCACAGGCAGTTGGGTATCAATCAAACCAACGCCAGCAAGTCCATGGAGAGACTCTCCAGCGGTATGAGAATCAACCGTGCTGGTGATGACGCTGCTGGCTTGGCTATCTCCGAAAAGATGAGAGGGCAAATTCGTGGTTTGAAACAGGCTCAAAGAAATG
>JAAYNP010000132.1 GCA_012520795.1 Bacillota bacterium | reverse complement strand
GTCAATGGACGAGTTTATGTAGAGTATGGTCTCTGATTCCAAAAAAGGCTTTGACAGTACCATATCTTCGGGGGCATAGTGACGGGGTATGCCGAAAAAAACATCAGCGCCTGAATTAAAAGCATCTTCCAGCCTGTCGTAAAGTCTGTATTCAAAAACCAGCCCTGTTAATCTGGCTACCTCTTCCAGAACCTCTTTAGAAATGCCCTGGACCTGACCATCAGCGTCGGAAAACTGAAGAGGGGCTGCCCCGTCAAGGGAAACTGCCTGGATTACATTACCTTGATGCACATACTCCCGTTCTGCCTCAGTCAGCAAAATCTGCGCCTCCAGCTGCACCGCGCAGGCAAGCATTGCACATAAGGCGGCAACCAGCACAGACCCTGTGAAAATCATCTTATTATTCCTCATTGGAAAAGCCTCCATCACATATCATGCCTTGGTCATCATAGGCGGACAAACCTCCTTATGCTCCTCTGGGAATCAGAGCATTTTAAAGGGCAACCTATCCTGGCTGCCCCTGTTTAAACTGAAGTGTATCCTCCGTCTACTTTAATGTTCTGTCCAGTAATGTACGAGGCCTCATCACTGGCCAGGAATATCGCCGCTGGATTAAGTTCCCCTTCCCGGCCATAACGGCCAAGCGGAACCGAGACCTCCATAAACTTCCTAAAAGACTCTGTCTTCAACGTATCTGCAGTGAGTTCGGTTTCAAAATAACCGGGGCTGATGGTGTTGCAGGTGATGTTGTACTTAGCCAACTCTGCGGCAACCGCCCTGGTAAAGTTAACAACCCCGCCCTTGGACGAGTGGTAGGCCACCGTATCCATAGCTGTGTTACCCACCTGTCCATAGATGGAAGCTATGTTGATGATGCGCCCGTACCTTTGCCTGACCATATACTTGGCGAAAGCCCGAGTGACCTTAAAAACGCTGGTCAGATCAGCCTGCATGGTAAAGTCCCAGTCCTCATCAGTCATGTCAAGGACACCGGCGTTCCTGGACGCTCCGGCATTGTTGACCAGAATGTCGACCTTGCCATAATACTCGATTACCTGCTCAGCTGCTCTATTAACTTGCTCAGTATCTGTCACATCACATTGGATCGGCAGGCATCTGACGCCAAGTGCCCTGATCTCTTCAGCAACTTCTTCCAATTTCTTAATTCTCCGTGCCATTATGACCAAATCTGCTCCCTGCCTGGCGAACCCCAGTGCCATCTGGCGTCCCAGGCCCGATGAAGCTCCCGTCACAACTGCGACGCGGCCGTGTAAATCAAACATTAGAGATGCCTCCTCTTGTACAGTGTTTGGTTTTCATACAGTTGCATATAATATACTGACCTACTTAGATTATAGCATTTCGTCTGCTCGTCAACTAGAGAAAACTGGCATCTCACTACACTTTTACACTTAGTTCACCAAAACATCCGAAGATATTCCTTAACTGGTCAGTGTCTTCGCCCTCCATAAGGCAACCCGGTAAGGGAACAGCTCTGCTGTCATTATTCCTTCTTCCACTGCAGGATCAGTTTCCATCAGAAATCTCGCTTCCTCTTCTGAATCAGCCTCAAAAATGACAACGCCGAAGGCTGGTATTAGCTTTAAGATGTAAATGAACTGTTGTTTCAAATTCAGCATCCTCTCTGCGATCCTTGAAGAACTAGGTTTAACCAGCACACACTCTATGTGCAAAGGAGCGGAAGCCCCTTGTTAGTGGTCAGCGCCGCTAATAGATATCAACGCTTTTTCATGATTTTCTGGAGATCAGGGTAACACACTCTACATGGCCCGAGCCGCATAGATTGATGTCTTGGGCTGATTTTTTGAACCCTACGTTTACGGGAACATGTCAATGGGTTTTTGGCATTTTCACCGAAAACCAATGTTCAGGGAAACATATCTACCATTTCC
>JAAYNP010000008.1 GCA_012520795.1 Bacillota bacterium | reverse complement strand
TGATGCTTTATATGCTGCAAAACACAAAGGAAAGTATACTAGATATCCTAAATGGGAAGAAGCTATTGGTAATCGCAGAGCCATCTTGTTCAATACTCACTACTCATATATGATGGACGGAGTGCCTCTACATCCTGGTGTCATTAGATTATTGGAAGATATTATTAAGTATGAGGACTTATTCTTGATATGGCGTCCACATCCGCAGGCTTTTCTTATGAAACTGTCATCACAAATGGAGGCTCTGCTTGAGCTAGCATATACTCATGAACGGATGATTGTCGATCGTACTCCTAATATACTGTCAGCGTTCATGTACGCTTATGCCTTTGTATCTCTGTTTCCCAGTTCTCTTGTTATGGACGCTCTGTTTCTGGATCTACCTACATTCATAATGGGTTTGCTTGATGATCGGGCAGATTCATCGATCTCTGATCCTTCTTTTTATACAGCAGTTTCGCACGAAGATATTAGTAAGTCGCCACCAGATAGTGATGCAGGTTCTGAAGCAGTACGTCAATATGTTGAGGAGTGTATTTATAAACCACTAGATCTATTCTTGGAGGAAGTAAGAAGCGGCAAAGACTCTAGATACATAGCACGACAGGAGTTCCGAATAAGGGAGTTTCCCACTCAAGATGGAACAGTGGGCAACAAGATACTTGAGAGCGTAAAAATGAGATTAAGCAATGAGACGCTTTAATGATGGAACATACTTCAGTGGGGTGTGGATCATGTATCAGGTAGAGAATGTTGCGAATGTATTGCCAAAGGATTGTTTGCGACAACTGCAAATGATTGAGCTGGAAATCCTTTTAGAAGTTGATCGTATCTGCAAGAAACATGACATAAAGTACTCTCTTGCAGCCGGCACTTTATTGGGTGCAGTCCGTCATAAGGGTTTCATACCTTGGGATGATGATTTGGATTTGATAATGCTTCGGAAGGAATACGACCGTTTTTGTAAAGTGTGCGAGGAAGAACTGGACAACAACAAGTTCTATTTACAAACACACCAGAATACTCCCGGATATCGATGGGGATACGCTAAGATGCGGCGTCACGGCACCGAGTACGTACGAAAAGGGCAAGAGCATCTTCAGTATGCTTCAGGTGTATCGATAGATATATTTCCATTGGATAGTGTTCCTGATAGCAGGATTTTTAAGCCTGTCTACCATTTTGCATGTTTTATAACTAGAAAGTTGTTATGGTCTGAGGCCGGTAAAAGGTCTGAGACGAATCCAATAAAGAGATGGGTATACTGGATAATGTCTATGGTTCCCAAAGACACGGTCTTCAGACTCCTCTACGATAGGTTGGCCAACTGTTGCGGGGATCGCTTAACCGAACAAGTCAGGGTGATCACGCGGCCATACAAAAGGCATGCTGAAGGGTGCCAGCGCAAGTGGCTCATGAATCTGAGGCAGTTTGAGTTCGAGGGATTTTTGTTTCCGGGACCGGTCGATTATCACAAGTATCTTATCAGTAAGTACGGCGATTACATGCAGTTACCGCCGGCTGAGCATCAGAAAGGTCATCATGAGGCATTATCCTATCAGCTGATCGATATTCGTTTTGAGGATCTTGTACAGTATGAACGAGAGCATGATGATCTCAAAGAACAGTCTTAACAAACGCCAAACGATAAGAGGTGTAAGGCAATGGAATCGGGTCGTTTTATCAACTTTCTCGGGAAACTTGGGGTCGCGTTCTATGTTGGTGTACCAGATTCACAGCTAAAATCGTTCATCAATCAATTGGTAGTTACACTGGGAATTAATACAGAAAAACACATTATAGCGGCGAACGAAGGTAATGCTGTAGCCATTGCAGCAGGTTATCATTTGGCGACAGGAGAAGTTGCTTGTGTCTATTTGCAAAACAGTGGTCTTGGCAACATATTTAACCCGGCTACATCTCTTATTAGTCGTAGAGTCTATTCCATACCATGCGTGTTTGTCATCGGGTGGCGTGGGAAACCAGGTGTTCCTGATGAACCGCAGCATGTTCACCAAGGACAGATCACTCAAGAAACATTGAAGCTTCTTGACATTGATCAGTTCATTATTAGTGAGCATACAAAGGAAACGGAAATTGAGGAACAGCTAGAGCGATTCCAAGATAGGCTGAGGTCAGGAGCTAGTATTGCATTTATAGTAGATAAAGGTGGGTTGTCTTCGGACGCTAGTCCGGATTATAAAAACCATTATTCAGCTCGAAGGGAAAACATCATTGAGGGGATTGTGAGGCATGCACAAGGAGACTTAATCGTTGCGACTACAGGAAAAACATCGAGGGAGTTGTTTGAGATTAGAGAAAGAAACAATCAGCCTCATGATTGCGATTTCCTCACGGTGGGTTCAATGGGGCACTGTTCGTCCGTTGCACTAGGTATAGCGTTAAACATACGGAAAAAGCGCGTATGGTGTATCGATGGTGATGGAGCAGCTTTAATGCATATGGGAGCGATGACGTCAATCGGTGCATGTGCTCCGTCCAATCTTGTCCATATACTCATTAATAATGAGGCTCACGAATCTGTGGGTGGACAGCCCACACTTGCAAGCAGGATCGATTTCTGTACTATAGCCAAAGGATGCAACTATGCGTCAATAGAAAGCGCAGGTTCTATCGAAGAGCTTGAAACGATTTTGCAAAAACTTGATCATATGATAGGACCAGTTTTTATTGAAGTGAAGACTGCCATTGGCTCCCGCCATAGTCTAGGCAGACCGACCATCTCGCCGATCGAGAATAAGAAAGAATTTATGCAAAGAATCAGGATGACTTCAAAATGCGGGCACTAATTCTTAACTCAGGTATGGGCAAGCGAATGGGCTCGCTCACTAGCGGGCGACCCAAATGCATGATAGAAATAGCAAGAGGGGAAACCATTCTGAGCCGCCAGCTAAGAATGCTGCACAAGGCTCAGATATCTGATATCGTTATGACAACGGGTTATATGAATGATATGCTTGAGAAGTACTGCCTGGGCCTTGGGATAGACCAGAACTACACATTTGTCTTCAATGAGCATTAT
>JAAYNP010000093.1 GCA_012520795.1 Bacillota bacterium | reverse complement strand
TCAACGCTTTGTTGTAGAATATTAATCACAAGAGATCACTCCTTTGGTTGGGATTAAAGTCGATTCTATTTGACCAAAAGAAGGATCTCTTGTTTAGTTTTGTCCTACAATTACTTTACACTATGAGAGGAATTGATGCTGTTTCGGCGAAAAAAAAGGTATGATATTCTTGGAGGTGTCCACCATGGCCTTTGATCAACAACTGCGCATACCTGGGCCTACTCCCGTACCGCACCGGGTGGCGGCTGCCGGGGCACAGCCGATGATCAACCACCGCGGCCCTGTATTCAAACAGCTCATGATCACGGTGCTTGAACGCTTGAAAAATGTATTTCAAACAAAAAACACAATTCTGGCATTGACAGGATCCGGCACTGCTGCAATGGAAGCCAGCGTTGCCAATCTGATCAATCCCCATGATGAGGTCCTGGTGCTGGCAGGCGGTGTTTTCGGACAACGGTGGGCAAAAATCTGCCGCGCGTTTCAGTCACAGGTGCATGTTTTGGAATATCCCTGGGGCGAAGGGGTTGATCCGCAGCAAGTCGCCGATTTCCTGCGCCGGCATCCACAGACTGCGGCTGTGTTTGCCACTCACAATGAATCATCGACAGGAGTCCTCAATGATCTGGCCGGTATTGGGGCTGCCGCAGCTGATTTTGATGCTTTGCTCATAGTTGATGCTGTCAGCTCCCTGGGGGGAGCAGACCTGAAGATGGATCAGTGGGGGATCGATGTGGTGTGCACGGCGTCGCAGAAGTGCTTGATGGCACCTCCGGGCCTGGCCTTCATCAGCTTTTCCCAGCGTGCGGAGCAGCGTATGATGGAGGTTTCCAGCCCCCGCTTTTATCTTGACCTGCGGATCTACATGGAGTGGTTGGCGAAGCACGAACCGCCTTTCACCCCAAACATCGCTTGCTTTCGCGCAGTTGCCGAAGCCTTGAGTATGATTGAGGCGGAGGGGCTGGAGCAAGTTTTTGCCCGCCACTTGCTTTTGCGGGACATGATCCGTGCTGGGCTGCGGGCGCTTAATCTGCCGCTCTTGGTTGATGAAAAGTGGGCTTCACCTACCGTGACTGCTGTCAAACCTGATTTTTCGGACATTGGGGGCTTTGTGGCCGATCTGAGAGCCTGCGGAGTTGAGCTGGCAGGAGGGCAAGGCCCGTTGTCAGGGAAGATTTTCCGCATTGGGCACATGGGGTATGCTTCTCCCTTGGATATGCTGGTTACTCTAGCCGCAATCGAATCCAAGCTAGGGTGTTACGGCCGGGCAGCCGCAGCGGCGGAACAGGTTTGGAGCGAGGCGCAACAGGCACACGGTACTCTCGCCGAATGGAGGGCATGATCATGAAGGCAATCCTTTTTGATTTGGACGGTACTTTGCTGGACTCAGATTTTGATACGTTGATCGAAGAGTATTTTCAGGGCATATCGGCTTTGTTTGCCCGGTGGCTGCCTCCTGAACAGTTTGTCAAGCATCTTATGGCTTCTACGCATGCGATGCTCAGCGATGACGACCCCGGCCGGACCAATACCCAGGCTTTTGCCGATGAGTTTTTCCCGAGAACGAATCTGGATCCAAGTTTGATGGAGCTGTTTGAGCAGTATTACCGGGAGGAGTTTCCCAAGTTAAAACACCTGGCGAAGACAAACCCACTGGCAAAGGACATAGTGGAATTGGCGTTTGCCCATAATTCCAAGGTCGTGATTGCCACCAATCCATTGTTTCCCCTGGCACCGACCGAGGAGAGGCTGCGTTGGGCAGGCGTCCTTGAGTATCCCTACAGTTTGATCACCCATGGAGACAATATGCACTACTGCAAGCCAAACCCCAAGTATTATTTGGAAATCAGCGAAGTGATCGGTGTCGCTCCCGAGGATTGCTTGATGATCGGGGACGATCCCGAATTTGACGGCCCGGCGGCAAAAGTGGGGATGGATCTGTTCTTGCTGCAGGGCGGCAGGACATTGGCGGATGCGATGCAGTACATTTCCGCAAAAAGGAGATAAAACACGGTGAAGTTCACTGTATTGGATGCCATCGACATCTTGATCGTCGCTTTTGTGATCTTCAAGCTGATTCATGCTATTCGCCATACCAGAGCCATTACCTTGATCAAGGGATTGGCAGTCGTTGTGGTTGCAGGAGTCGTGGCTCAGGCGTTTGGCCTAAGAACTGTGAACTGGCTTTTGGACCAGGCGACAACCACTGTCTTTGTAGCGCTGCCCATCGTTTTTTATCCGGAATTAAGGCGTGCTTTGGAACAACTCGGGCAGGGGGGATTGTTTGGCAAAGCGGCTGCCACTGACAAGGATGATGCTGACTATGTAGTAGATGTGGTGGTCCAAGCTGCTTTCCAGCTCAGTGCCGGTAGAGTAGGCGCCTTGATTGTTATTGAAAGAGGTGTGGGCCTGCAGGAGTACATTGATACCGGAATCGAGCTCGATGCCGTGCTGTCAGTACAGCTGCTGGCCAATGTTTTCGAGCGGAATTCACCGCTGCATGACGGTGCGGTGATCATCCGCAAAAAACGGATTCAGGCTGCTTCTTGCCTTTTGCCCCTGACTGAGCGCAAACTCGATACTCAGCTGGGTACAAGGCACCGGGCGGCAATCGGGCTTAGTGAACAATCGGATGCCTTGGCTGTGGCCGTGTCTGAGGAAACAGGAGCAGTTTCCCTGGCTGTAGGCGGCCGGCTGCGCCGCTATCTAACTGAAAGCAGGCTGCGGGAGCAGCTGCAGGCATACCTCCACAAGGATGAGCATGCTGTTGGCTCAAGGGGGATTTGGGGATGAACAGGCAGCAGTGGCGCAGTTTCGCTCAGGGCTTGCTGAGAAAGCTTCAGGTGCTCTTTCGGGATGAAGACCTTTATTATCGGTTTTTTGCACTGTTTTTGGCGATCATTCTATGGTCATTTGCCGGAGGCTATGGCCGTCTGGTTGCGATCGATCAGCATCCAGCCCCGGCAGTTGTGGCTGTGATCCCGCGGTTTTCAGGGGAATTGGCGCCGGGATTGGGATTGCAGTCCTTCGTCGTTATTCCGCAGACTCTTACGGCCAATGTCCCCCCGGGTTTGGCCGGGACGCTTGAGGCATTGGTCACCGAGCCCATACAGTTAACGGGACTAGCCGCTGGCGAATATGATTTGAGCATCGGTGTAATCAAACCTGCCGGTGTTGAGATCGTTGGTTCATCAACTGTCCAGGTGAAACTGGTGGTTGCCGCCACTCAATGAATTCCACCACCAGAAAAACCGGATGGCGGGGAAGGCCGATAAGTGGGACAGGGTTAAAATACGAGGTAAAACTGGGAGGTTTTAATCAATGGCACGATTATTTGGTACCGATGGTGTGCGGGGGGTGGCCAACCGGGAGTTGACCCCTGAATTGGCTCTGCAGCTGGGGAGGGCAGGCGCAGTTGTTTTGGCTGAAAAATCTGGGCGGCCGAAAATCCTGATCGGTAAAGACACCCGCATTTCCGGGGACATGCTGGAAGCTGCACTGATTGCCGGGACTACATCAACGGGAGCGGACGTCTACCTGTTGGGAGTGGTGCCCACTCCGGCAGTGGCATACTTGACCAAACTTTTGAAGGCTGATGCTGGAATCATGATTTCCGCATCCCACAACCCGGTTGATGATAATGGGATCAAATTCTTTGCCGACAGCGGGTTTAAGCTGTCTGATGCTACCGAGGACCGGATTGAGGAGTTGATTGATAGCGAGATCGACTTGCGGCCGGTTGGCGCCGATTTGGGCAGAGTATACCGCCAGGAAAACGCCTTGGACTTATATATTCATTTTTTGCTGAGCACAGTTGCGCTTAACCTGAGTGGGCTGCATATTGCGGTAGACTGTGCCAACGGTGCAGCTTCACAGGCCGCACCGGCGGTATTGAGAAAACTGGGGGCCCGGGTCTCTGTGATCAACAACGAGCCCAACGGCATCAACATCAATGTAGATTGTGGTTCCACCCACATTGAGGTGCTGCAGGAATATGTGAAGCAGGTCAAGGCCGATTTCGGGTTCAGCTACGACGGCGACGCAGACCGGGTGCTGGCAGTGGATGAGCAGGGCAATGTGATCAACGGAGATCAAATCCTGGCGATATGCGGGCTGCATCTGTTGGCTCAAGGCAGGCTTTCTCAGAACAGGATTGCGGCAACGGTTTACTCTAATGGCGGCTTGGCTCAAGCCATGGAGCAGGCTGGCGGAGAGGTGGTGACTACTGCTGCAGGAGATCGTTATGTCCTGGAAGCAATGCTTGAACAAGGGCTGGTTCTCGGCGGCGAACAGTCAGGGCATGTGATTTTCCTGGAACACGGTACCACCGGGGATGGGATCCTGACCACACTGCAGTTGTTGTCTGTTGTGGCACAATCAGGCCGAAAACTGTCAGAATTGGCGCAAGTCATGCCCATATATCCCCAAGTGTTGGAAAATGTCAGAGTGGCCAGCAAAGAAGGTTGGGAACAGAACCCACAGATCCGCAGGGCGATCGATGGTGTCAAGGCAAAACTGGGCACCCAAGGCAGGATTTTCGTCCGGGCCAGCGGTACTGAACCTGTAATCAGAGTCATGGGAGAGCATCCCGATGAAGCCTTGCTTACCGAGGCAGTCAGTGAGGTTGCAGCGGTAATCAAATCCGAGCAGAGAGCTTGAAGGCTTGCATGCATCCGAAGACAAATATGCAGTTCGCGGCAGCCGGCACCAGGAAGGGATTGTTTGCGGCAATCAAGAAAGATAGAGAAGGAGGCTGAAGTAAACGGGCGGTTCCGCCTTAGGCCGGGAACGGAAATACATCATGGAGTGAAGGCGCGTGGCCGAGATCATCAAAGGGTGCGGAGTGGATATAATCGAGATAAGCCGCATTACCCGGGCAATGGAAAACCCGAGGTTTATCCAACGGATTTATACACCTGGGGAGCAGCGACTCCTGCGTTCGCGGCCAGTGCAATCCTGGGCGGCGCGGTTTGCTGCCAAAGAAGCAGTGATGAAAGCATTGGGCTGTGGTTGGCGCAATGGAGTGCGTTTTCGTGATATAGAGATTCTACAGGAACCAAGCGGGAAACCGGTGGTTGAATTAATGGGACAGGCGCTGGTGGTTGCCGAAGCTCAGGGGGTTACTGCTGTCCATCTGAGTATGTCCCATAACCGTAATGTTGCCATTGCTTATGTTGTCTGTGCAGGAGGAGGATGAGGCCGGTGGTAGTGGTGACTGCTGAGGAAATGCGGGCGATTGACAAGCGGGCGGTTTCAGAACTTGGGATTCCAAGCCTGGTGCTGATGGAGAATGCCGGAGTGGCTGTAGTCAGGGAATTGGAGCAGGAATTTGGCGGGCTTGAGGGTAAGAGATGCTTGATTCTGGTGGGCAGAGGCAATAACGGCGGCGACGGGCTGGTAATTGCCAGGCATTTGCTCAACCGCCATGTGAAAGTCAAAGTGTTTTTGATTGCCGAGGAAAGGGAGTTGAGCCAGGACTGCCGGTTCAATCTGGAGATCTTTAGAAGACTTGAGGGCGAAATTCATTCCCTCAGCGAACCGGTATTGTCAAAGCTGAAGATCAACCTGGCTCTAAACGATCTGGTGATTGACGCCCTTGTGGGCACCGGGTTTTCCAGCGAACAAAAAGGGGTTTTGCCGGAAGTGATCGAGATAGTGAACAACTGCCGCACGCCAGTTGTATCCGTTGATGTCCCTTCAGGTGTTGATCCAACGACTGGCGCAGTACAAGGGGATGCGGTACGGGCCACCCTGACGGTGGCGTTAGGGTTTCTGAAAACAGGCCTGCTTTTGTATCCCGGCAGGGAACACTGCGGGAAACTTCGCGTTGTGGATATCGGTATTCCCACCAGCCTGGCGGGGGGCATAAAGCGGCGTCTGACCACTGGGCAGATTACAAGAGAACTGCCGGTACGCCCCGGTTGGGGGCACAAAGGTACATTCGGGCACTGCCTTGTCGTTGCCGGATCCAAGCCCATGACCGGGGCAGCATATCTGACGAGCCATGCTCTGCTGCGGGCCGGTGCCGGTTTGGTTACGCTGGCCGTACCGGAATCAATCCGGGATCAGTTTCCACCGAGCGAGGTGATTACGGTGCCGGTGTCCGAGTCCGGAGCCGGTTGCTTTGGAGCATCCAGTATAGAGCAGCTGCTCAAAAACATGGAGAAAAAAGATGTCTTGGTGATTGGGCCGGGATTGGGATCAGATCCTGAGCTGGCGGATGTGGTCAGGGCACTGCTGGAGAATTGGCAAGGGCCATTGGTCTTGGATGCGGATGGTTTGAACCAAATCAGAGACCGGGCCTGGCTGCAGGAACTGCCTGAAGAAACCCGCCGCAAATGGGTGTTCACACCACATCCCGGTGAACTGGCGCGCCTTTTAAAGAAGAGTGCGGCGGAAATCAATGCCAACCGCATGGAAACAGCCTGGACCGCCTATCAAGAGCTGGGTGTGAACCTCGTCCTCAAAGGCGCACCCACTATCAGTGCCGGCAGCGGACGAATGTATATCAACAGTACCGGCAACCCGGCGATGGGGACCGCCGGGATGGGTGATGTGCTTACCGGCATTATCGGCGGGCTGCTGGCTCAAGGTATGGAACCGTTTTTGGCTGCGGCCGCAGGAGTGTACGTGCATGGGAAGGCCGGCGACTATTTAAGCCGGAAATACGGCGACCGAGGCATAATTGCTTCTGATATGCTCGAAGTAATCCCTGCGATGTTAAGCCCCGAGGACACACATTCTGAAATACTCAGAGCAGTTGGGTCTGAACTGGAGTGATCAATAAATGGAAAAGCCCTTAAGGCCGGTATGGGCTGAAATCAATCTGGGCCATGCAGCTCACAATGTAGCGGAATTCAAACGCTTGATCGGCCCTGATTGCCAGTTGATGGCCGTGATCAAAGCGAATGCCTACGGGCATGGTGATCTGGAACTGGCGAGAACTGCACTGGCCAATGGAGCATCATGGTTGGCAGTAGCTTTGCCGGAGGAAGGAGCAAGACTGAGGCGGGCAGGTATAGCAGCACCTATCCTGGTGTTGGGTGCCGTTTCCCTTCCCCAGTTGGAGCTTTGTGCCGCCAAAGATTTGGCTGTTACCGTATTCCAATGGGACATTGCCCAGGCATTGTCGAATATAGCTCGCAGGCTGCAAAAAACTGTGAAAGTCCACGTTAAAGTTGATACAGGTATGACCAGGCTTGGGATCCAGCCTGAAGAGACTGTTGACTTCGCCAAACGCTTGCTTGGGCTGCCCGGGATCGAAGTCCAGGGTATCTATACTCATTTTGCCTGCGCTGATCAACTGCATGACACTTATACACAGTGGCAGTGGCAGCGGTTTTCATGGGTGTTGATGGAGCTGCAGAAAGAACAGATCCAGATCCCTTTAAGGCATTGCGCCAATACTGCCGCAACGATACTAATGCCAGAAACACGGCTGGATCTGGTCAGGGTCGGCCTGGGCATCTATGGGCTTCATCCCTGCGCCGAGACCAGTTACAGCTTGATTGATCTCAAGCCGGTGATGAGTTTGCATACTCAGGTTATGGCTTTAAAACGAGTGCCGAAAGGTACGGGTGTAAGTTACGGAAGGGCATTTGTCACCTGGAAAGACACAACCATTGCAGTACTGCCGATTGGCTACGCCGATGGGCTGCTGCGGCAAGTAGGCGAGAAAGGTGCGGCTTTGATCAATGGCCGCCGCCATCATTTTGCCGGGCGGGTAACCATGGATCACTGCATGGTCGATGTGGGCGATCTGGAAGTGGAAATAGGGGATGTGGCAACCTTGATCGGGCGGCAGGGTACAGAGGCAATCACGGTTGACGACTGGGCCGAATGGCTCGACACCATTAATTACGAAATCCCCTGCCTGATCAGTGAGCGGGTGACGAGGATTTACTGCAAATGATCCTGGGAGGAATCGGGGTGGACATTTTGCGGCTGCACCGGTGTGATCGTTTTTTTAATGATCGGCTTTTGAAAGAGCTGACTTAACTGATCACGGATTTTCTTGGCTTCAGCTTCATTTTCCAGATATTTGTCACTGAAGGGAAGACGCACATAGACTCGGCTCTGGAATTGGTCCGGCTGTTGGATCATCTACGATTCCTCCTCGGTAATAGCATATTCGCTCTCTTGGGCAGCAGTAACGGGAATCGAGGCCTAATTTTGGGAGGTTTGATAGTGTGGGGCATCCTGATATGCACGATGTGATTCAGCTTTATCAAATGCGAATCGGCCTGTTGTCTGCAAGTCAAAGGGACAAGCTCTATCAAGCCTATGACCAGGGTATGTCTCCATTTGTGATCGGCTGTGCCATCTTGCGCACCAGCCAGGAAAAACGGCGCAAGAATCTTAGGGGGCAGCATAAACGGATTTCATTCAACTATTTGTGGGGCATCATTCAAGATTGGTTTGCGCAGGGCATCACGGATGAAGCGTCGTTCCGTGCATATTGGCAGGCGCAGCAGCGGAAGCCTGCAGTACAGAATGGAGGTAAACATGTTCAAGCTAGGACAAGGCGGCAGGTTTTCAGCCGCGATTATGAATACAGGCAGCGGAAGCCTGCAGCCGAAGGTTTCTTCTCGTTCATGGATGACTAGGTATGGCATCCGCCGCTATTTCCGGCCGGATTGGGCGGCGAAGTGCCCCCGCTGCCGGCAGATGATCAACAGGGTTTACCGGCTTCATCCTTTTGCGATGCCGAAAAGATACGGCCGCGGGCTCTGGTTGACAACGGACTGCCGCTGCACGCTTGAGGAGCAGAAGGCCCTGCGGGAAAGGCTCCAGAAAGTTATTGCCAAGCCCGAACCGGGCTTGCCCTTACCGCCGGCTCTTAAGAGGCACAAGTTTGACAATTTCATAGTTGAGAGTTTTAACCGCCAAGCTTACACTGTGTGTCTTAAGTTTGCCACCAATTTTGCCAAGAACATAGATGGCAAGGGCTTGATTATCTGCGGCAAGGCCGGCAGAGGCAAGACCCATTTGGCCTGTGCGGTTTTGAGCAAGCTCAAAGATGATTACTCGACTGGGTTTGCCCATATCCCCAGTTTCCTGGAACAGCTGCGCCAGGGAGAGGCGAATATCAAGCAGTTGATCGCCGTGGACTTATTAGTGCTGGATGATCTGGGCAGTGAACGGGAAAGTGACTGGGTATTGGAAAAATTGCTGGTGATTGTGGACGGAAGATTGAACGAGTTCAAACCGACAATTTACACGACCAACTTCAATCTTGACGAGCTGGAACTGCGGGTGGGTTCCAGGTTGGCATCCAGAATCTTGTACAACTCCCTGGATCTGGTTGTCCAAGGCCCGGATTGGCGGGAAGTCAAATACAGACAGGGCGCTCTTTAAGTTAGCACAGCAAAACGTCTATGCAGATCAGCCTGCATAGACGTTTTTTGAGGGCCTGTTAAAGAACTTTGCTCAAGAAGCTCTGAGTCCGGGGATGCTGGGGATTGCTGAACAGCTGATCCGGCATGTTCTCTTCCACCAGCAGGCCGTCATCCATGAAAACGACCCGATCGCTTACTTCCCTGGCAAAGCCCATCTCGTGGGTGACCACCACCATGGTCATGCCGTCGGCGGCCAGGCTTTTCATGACATCCAGCACTTCACCGATCATCTCAGGGTCAAGGGCGGAGGTGGGCTCGTCAAACAGCATCACTTGAGGGCGCATGGCCAATGCCCGGGCAATGGCGACCCGCTGCTGCTGCCCTCCGGACAGTTGGTTAGGGTAAACATCGGCTTTCTCACTCAAACCTACCTGTGTGAGCAGTTCATATGCCTGGCTTTTGGCCTCCTCTGGTTCCATTTTCCGGGCCAGCCTGGGTGCCAGTGTGATGTTGTCAATGACTTTCATATGGGGAAAGAGGTTGAAGCTTTGAAAAACCATCCCCATTTCCCGGCGGACAACTTGCAGGTTGTCAGGTGTAATCAGGTCGCCTGCAAATCTGATCTCGCCGCTGGTAGGCAGTTCCAAAAAATTCAGGCAGCGCAAAAAAGTACTCTTGCCGCTTCCAGATGGCCCAATAATCACCACAACTTCCCCCTGCTCGATGGTGGTGGTTATTCCTTTGAGAACGTGCAGATTTTTGAACTTTTTGTGCAGATCTTGTACTTCGATTATTGCCATCTCATTCATCCACCTTCAAACATTTTTCCAATAGGATGACAATCCTTGATATTGTCACGGTCAGGATTAAGTATATGATAGCCGCTGAAAACCAGACTTCAAAAAACCTAAAGGTTCGGCCTGCCGTGGTATCGGCATACCGGGTAAGTTCATTGACGGAAATGACCGATACCAGTGACGAATCTTTCAAGAGAGCGATAAACTCGTTACCCAAAGGTGGGATGATTCTCTTAAAGGCCTGCGGCAGAATTACATAGAACATGGTGGCACTATTACTTAAGCCCAAAGACAAAGCGGCTTCCCTTTGGCCTTTTTCAATCGACTGAATGCCAGCTCTGACAATTTCGGCAACATAAGCCCCGCTGTTAATACTAAGGGCGATCAGCGCTGCCGGGAAAGGATCGAGCGTCCCCTCGATCAGTGCGTTGATGCCGTAAAAAACCATGAAAATTTGGACCATAAGGGGAGTACCCCGGATAAAATCGATGTAGGCTGCAGCGAGGTAGCGCAGTGGTGTCCGGCTTAAGCGCATGATGCCAAAGATCGTCCCAAGAATGATGCCTGCCAATACCGATATGGATGTCAGTTTAACTGTGACTATGGCTCCGGGAAGGAGTAAAGGTACGAATTCCTTCACGGAACTCCATTGAAAAGTCATCGTGTTCCTCCTTTAGTGCGTGAAAAAGGTGCGCCTTTTTGGGGAACGCACCTTTTTGCCGGGGGTTTACATTCCCGAAAACCATTTGTCATAGATTTGTTGATAGGTACCGTCTTCCTTAAGCTTGGCCAAGGCTGCATTCACTTTTTCCAGGAGTTCGGTATCCTCTTTGCGGAGAGCCAGCCCGAAATAGTCGTCTTCAGACACTTTGCCCACGTGTTTCAAAGGTGCGTTGGGATTGGCGGCAAAAAAGGCTTCGGCCACCGGCAGATCAATAATCGCAGCATCGACAATACCAATAACAATGTTCTGTAGTGTTTCAGGAACCGTGTTATAACGGTAGATACTCACGCCTGGGATCTCTTCGGCGGCAAAATCGCCTGTGGTGTTGATTTGGACTCCGACTTTCTTGTTGGCCAGATCCTCCAGGGTGGCAACGCCGGTGTTGTTTTTATGGACGACAATTGTCAAAACAGAAGTAAAATATTGGTCAGAGAAATTTACCTGTTTGGCCCTTTCTTCAGTGATTGACATTCCTGATGCGATCATATCAATGTTTTTGTTCAGCAGGCTGGGGATCAGCCCGTTCCAGGCCATGTCGAGAAACTGTACTTCATATCCCATCGCTTCACCGATTGCTTTCGCCAGGTCTACATCAAAGCCCACGATCTGGTTGTTCTCGTCCATAAACTCAAAAGGGACAAAAGCACAATCGGCGGCAACCCTTAAAACAGGTTTCTGGGCCAATGCCGGCGAAACAGTCCCCAAGCACACCAGCAGCAACAGTGCGATCAAAGTGATTCTTTTCATAATTTTCCACCTTTCATTTTTCAAAATTGGCGCTAACATTAGCTTGCCCGGCACCGTGTGAATATATATTCATCATAACGGCAAATTGATACATAGATTATAACAAGCGATCATCATTTAGGCAATACTATATATGTTAAATAAATGTAATCTTTACATTTCCATTCGGTTGACAAATTCGGTTATAATAAACAAGGTGAGAGACATGGAACTGTTTGCAGACTACCACACGCATACCAGACACAGCCACGGTAAAGGCACTGTTCTTGACAATGTGGCCCGGGCGAATGAGATCGGCCTCGCGGAGATTGCCATCAGTGACCATGGCCCGGGGCACATGTTTGGGATCGGGATCAAGAATCTGGCTGTCCCTGATCAAATCCGTTCCGAAATTGAGGCCGGCATGGTCCTGTACCCTAGAGTAAAAGTGAAATTGGGGATCGAAGCCAATGTCACCAGCATCCGCGGGGACATCGACATACCGCCGCAGTATGTGGGCAAACTCGATCTGCTTCTGGTGGGGCTGCAT
>JAAYNP010000092.1 GCA_012520795.1 Bacillota bacterium | reverse complement strand
GGCTGCTGTCTTAGTGGCAAATTGCTTCGCTTTGCGCTCGGCAAGTTTGGCTAGGTTATTATCAATGATTACCAATTGCTCTTCGCAGGCCTTATCAACCAACCTCTGGCGGCACAGTGAATGATGCAGCTTGTAGGCATTGACCTGATCGATCACGTCCGCATCGCCGACGCTCAGCGCCAGGAGAGTCGGCTCGCCGGGAAAGTCTGCTTTGCCGTCGACGTGGATGGCCATGCCGTAGCAGAGCTCGTTAGCCAAGGCCGGGCTCAAGTCTAGAGTAGCTAGGAAAGGCCGGGCCAGCTCCACTGATCGGCGGCCGTGATTGAACCATGATGCTTCCCCGTCGATGATGCGTTCGGTATAGCTGAGATCATGCAGCAGACAGCCAATGACCAAGGCTTCTTCGTTGAGGCCCTCCCCCACGGCTATTTGGCGCCCAATGGCGGCCACGCGTAGGGCGTGCTCCACCCGGTTTTTCCTCTGTACTGGGTCGTTTGCAAGATACACGCTCTGCTCAAACTGCTCTTTGAGAAACGCCACGGTTCGCGTTATATTGGTGGTCACGATCATGCAACTCCTTTGCCCTGAAGTCTCTAAAACTCAAATTCTTGCCGATTTGAGGAAACTCCTACATGCATAACTCAGTCATGGGATGCTTTGACTTGAGGAAAGAGGAACTGCCTCAATGTTGCCTAATCATAGAGTTGGGTGGAAATCTTCTACTCCGTATGGGAGGACTCCTAGATCAATGTCACACCATGCACATAAAGCCTTATATAGATCGAGGTAAGCTTGATTTTATCCACAGTTGAGGCCAAACGAGAGGAGAAACAATGATGCAAACAGCAATCGTATATTACTCCAAACACCATGGAAATACCAAAAAGCTGTTGGATGCCATAGCCCAGCAGTGGGACGTGACCCTGAGCGATGCAGCCAGCAATCCGAATCCCGATCTCTCCGCGTATGACCTGATCGGCTTTGCCTCCGGCATTTACTACGGCAAGTTCCACAGGAGTGTGTTAAAAGCAGCTGCAAATCTGCCGGAGGGAAGGAAAGTGTTCATAATCTGCACGTATGGTGCGAAAAAGCCTCGCACAGCAAGTATCGAACGCATCCTCCGATCGAGACAGGCGCGGCTGCTTGGCGTCTACGGCTGCCGCGGTTTCGACACTTTCGGGCCGTTCAAGCTTGTCGGCGGTATTGCCAAGGGGCATCCTAACGAAAACGACATTGCTGGCGCGGTGAAATTCTTTGCCGGTCTATTGAGCGGGTTATCTTAGTCTATAGTATATAAAAATACACAACCAAAGATTTTATGACAGCTGGCTGGGCTAAAATACCTTATGATGTACTGGAAAAGGCTTCCAACAGGATCGTAAATGAAGCGAGACATATTAACCGTGTTGTTTATGCGCTTGTTGGTAGCAGGCATCCTGTACCTTGAGGCGCTCCAGATGCGGAGCCAGGCATGCTGCCAAACTCGACTTCAGTGCCAAAGTGGCGGAAGAGATAGCGCTCAGTCCGACTTTAATGAGAGTGCGCCTAGGCTGATCAGCAGATGAGCTGCGCCGGACATATGCTGCATTGATCCCACGCAGGCCCCGGCCAGGCAGCTGCTGCGGCAGGTTTTTCACTTTGCCGTTCCTAACAGCCCTCCGTTGAGTGGCGAGCCCGCCTGCACAGCCTGCCGGCTGCATGTATGGCAATGGGCGTTCGCTTCTGACTCTCACAGTCCTTCCTCTTTGAAGGGTGCTGATATTGGTTGTGTTATATTTTCGGCAACCTGTGCGGGTTTCTTCACTTAGTCACGCTTGACTTGCCCAGGCGCTTTTGGGGCGTCAGCGCTAATTGTTACAACCGTGCCCGCTGCGTATTCTCCCCCTCCGGTGCCGTTTTCCACCGTGAGTAGATAAAGCTGCAGAGTTTCCGCTGTCCTCACAAAGAAAGGGGATCAGCTACCAGAAGCAGCCCAATGTAAAAAAAGGCCCTCATACTTTAGGAGGCGCTAGATCCAACTCCATTTTGACGAATGCCGTGTCCTAAAGAAACAACTCCTGCCTATAAACCGGAATCGAGAGAACATGCGGCGATGCCCAGCATGCCTTGGCCTCCGTGCACGGCCAGGGAGGCTCCCATCTCGGCGATGAATACTTGAGCATACCGCAGTCGTGCTTTGACCCTCTCCTTAAACTCCTCTGCCATCGCAAGTGCATTGCTGTGTAGCACGGCGATGGTGAGTTTTTCCGTTGGAAAACGCTCTTCCACAAGGTCAATCAAGCGCTGTAATGCCTGTTCGTAGGAACGTTTCTTGTCAATTGCCTGCACCAGACTATCCCTTACTCCCAAGATAGGTTTAATGGTTAACAGTGAGGCTACCATCGCCTGCAACCGGCTGACCTTACCGCTGCGAGCCAAGTATTTCATAGTGGGTACAGCCACAAACACCGCTACCTTTTCCTTCGCACGCTTGATGATTTCCAGAATCTCTTCCCGGCTCTTGCCCAGGAGGGCGGCCCGAGCGGCGGCCAGTGCAATAAATCCTTGGCCCATGCTCGCTGATTCCGAATCAATCACAGTGATGCGGATGGGTATGTGTTCTTTCAGGAGTTCAGCGACTCTAACAGTCCCACTCTGTTTGGAGGTGATGTGAATCGATATTATCTCTTTAGCTTTGCCCACGAGTCTGTTGTAAACGTCGAGGAAATCTCCTGGTGAAGGCTGAGAAGTAGTGATGTTTTCCTTTTCCTCAAGCTGTCTGTAGAATTCCTCAGTTGTTATGTCGATGCCTTCACGCAGGAACTGGTTGCCTATCTGAATTCCCATTGGCACAATTTCCAGCCCAACCTCTCTTGCCAGCTCTGGAGGCACACTCGCAGCACTGTCAGTTACAATGGCTATTCGCTTCACTTTTCCACCGCCTTTTCCGCAGACTCGTTCGATATCTGCTATTATTCCCTTTGCAGGGCGCTTATTAACCTTTCACCAAACCGCAGATACTTGGGCACATTAACTTAGTCCCGCAAGTTCCTCCAGTAATCTCTTATGCTTCTAATGACCGCCCATCCTGCGCCATATCCAACAAAACTGATTCCCTTTCTCGATCGCACATTCGTTCGAATCTGGTTCTATTATATGCTATTGTTGGGGAAATTGCAATCGGCGGACAGGTGTTCCTTTTGCAAACACCCCATAGTAAAGCCTGGGGGCGGCCTAAATCCGCCCCGGTTTAGTCAAAAACGAAGATCTCCTCAATAGCTGCATTGACAGCTCGGGAGATGTCAATGGCAAGCTCTGAAACGAAGCAGATGGTGATTCCAAAGATGAGCATGGGCTGCACCCGGGGCAGTAGTGCCGATCTGTTCTGCTGATACAAACGTTTTCCTTCTTCTCACATATCACAATTGTTGAGAAGACGCCCATACGCGTTGTGCCCTTGGAAGGGCCGCATTGCCCGTCGCCATTGGGGTATTGGCGCCTGTAGCAATAAGTTAATTATTCCTCTTGACACGGCCTAGGTATAGTGATATATTACAGTAAACGATATATCGCCAAACGTAATAAGGAGGGATGGCATGCGGGACAACGTCCAAGGTGGTGCTCTGACGGAAACAACATTTTTAATCATGCTGGCCGTTTTCCAGCCAATGCACGGATATGGCATCATGCAGTTTATTGAAGCGAAGACCCACGGGCGGGTAATACTTGGGGCAGGGACACTGTATGGCGCTCTGAAGGCATTAAAACGCAAGGGTTGGATCAGGCCTTGCCAACAGCAGTGTGACAGCCGCCAGAAGCGGTATGTCATCACTGAGGACGGTATTACCGCCGCCAGGCAGGAACTCAACCGCCTGAAACAGATTCAAGAACTTGCAATTTCCATCATTGGAGGTGCGGGCGAATGAAACGAAAGTTCTTCCGCTATTTCGGCGGATTTATCAAACGACAGGAACGTTGGCTCAACCGGATGGCTGCCAAAGGTTACCGACTGGTTGGCACATCGCAGGTGTTCTATGTCTTTAAACCCTGCGAGCCGAATGAATACGAGTATCGCGTGGAGTTTGCCGCAGGAAAGACGCATTGGGACCGAGAGGAATACCGGCAGTTTTTGCACAGCCTGGGCTACAAGACATTCTGGAAGAATATTAATCTATACCTGTCATTAGGCAAGGTCAGAGTCAGGCCTTGGGCTGAAGGAATGGGAAAACTGGCAGTATCACCGGGCAGTTACGGAAAAGAGCTGTTAATAGTGGAAAAGAAGCAGGATGGCAAGCCTTTTGAACTTCGCACCAGCCTTGCTGATCAGATCAAGTATTACCGCACGCTGCGGAACGCATGGATCTTTACCGGCACCCCTGGGTTGGTGCTAATCTTGGCTGTGGCTGCAGGTTGGCTACCCAAATCGGTGATCACCATTGTCGGTGGTGTTTGCCTGGCTTTGTTGGGGATCATACCCGGTATTAATTACAGCATCGCACTTAAGACTTCCCTTCAAGAGCAGCACATACATGAATAAATAGTTTTGAGCTGGCCTTGCGCCTTGTATTTTGGGGGGAATGCGGACATTTTTTGGACTTGAATTACGTCACCACACACGACCCATTAAGAACGGGGACATGTCTCCATAGCAATGGTGGCGGTCTGTTTAGCAGAAGTCAACGCAACATAGAGAAGGCAGCGTTCAGCCTTAAGAGCCGCTTCACGTGCCACAAGATCTTTTGTTTCCATTGCAGCCCGCAGGGGCACCACACGGCTATTAGCCAAAACCACAATAATGTGCTTGACTC
The DNA here is from genome assembly GCA_012520795.1 of Bacillota bacterium. Lineage (GTDB taxonomy): Bacteria > Bacillota > Limnochordia > Darwinibacteriales > DTU012 > DTU012. The sequence goes on along the minus strand of JAAYNP010000092.1, from coordinate 1,655 downwards.
GAGGCCATTGACACGTGTTGGGACCCGGGAAAACAATTCCGCAGCAATAGCCGGCCACATGCCGGGCAATATAAAAACTGCGAGTGAAAGGTGGTTCTCAACTCGCAGTATTGGGTAGCCTGTTGTATAGAACACCGCTCCATCTAAGGGTTCAAGCGCTGGTAGGAATCTTTCAGCAAGGTATAGTCGTCTAAGATAGAAACTTTGCCATGTAGACGTCAAAATCTACAAATTTTGACAGTGTAGTTTTGATTTGTCTGGCAATCAGAGCAATTAAAACAGCAAGTACTGAAATCTATGTCAAACATATCTGGGTTTTTTCTCAAAACTAGTATGTAAGTCGCCATTTTCTCACCCCCAATCTCTCCATTATATTATGCCACTAACAAGGGTGAATTCTTGCCAGGAAAGAGTAGTTTTTGAATTATTTTCTGCTAAACGATGTACTTCGGGAGCCTGATATTTCTCTGAACTGCAGGCTTTAGGGGGATCCCCTCCAGATGTTGGCGCAGATCCTGCCAAGTTACATCCAGAGGATTGATCTCTTCACCTTCCTGTGGCCAAGGCAGCCTGCCTTTTTCCAAACGGAAGTAGTGGAGCCAGAAGCCCCGTTCAGACCACTCGAGGATTTTCACTCGATTTCTCATTCTGTTGCAGAAGGCAAAAAGGCATGGCTCAAACGGGCTTAGCTCAAAATCCAGCTGAACAATGGCAGCCAGGCCATCTACTGATTTTCTTAAGTCAGTTGCGCCCACAGCCAAGTACACCTTTTGCCTTGGGTGGACAATTAACATAGCTCCATCAGCAAGCGGATCACCTTTGCCAGAACCTCCTGGTCAAAGCCGCGCTGGAGCTCAAGGGCAACATTGCCGATTCGAAGGGCAACTCCTGAACTAGTCGCAGGGACTGCTTCTAGACTGATCCAGCGGGGACTGTTTTCCGCTATCTGCTAGAACCGGATTTTGCGCAGCCAGTAACCTAGCTGGTTTGGCCGCAATCCGCGCTGTTCGCACCAGGCTCTTTGGCTCATGCCGCTATCCAGGAACGCCTCGACGCGTTGAGCCCATAACTGGCGCAGTTGTTGTCTTCCTTGTTCAGTCATAAAACCAACTCCCATACGGTGATGGAATTATTATCTCATCATCGTACAGGAGTTTGAAGGTGTGTTCACTTTGACGCTTACTGTCAAACGAGTCTGATATATTGGGTATAGTGTATTTTCGTTTGTATCCCATGGTTGGCGTTGGTTTTACTGGTTGTCTTTATAAATTGGATAAGTGGTGTGATTAAATCAAAGTCCTTTATCATGGCGGAAAGTATAGGCCTTTTTCATATGCCCTCTAACTTAGATGGATGTTAACAACCCCATTTAGAGGCTTCCTGAAGTCCGTTATAATGTGGCTGGTTACAGATATGGCACCAATGTTCATAGAATTAACGCAAAAAACCAAAAGGGAAATTATACAATCTCCAATGAATGCTCTTAAGTAGATCCCCGCGTGTGCGGGGGAAGCTGTCGCACCTCGTACAGGTGCATGCATTGAAACTGGTCGATCCCCGCGCATGCGGGGTAGCCATCCATGCTCTGAGGCATACTTTCGCTACTAGGGGTCGATCCCCGCGCATGCGGGGTAGCCACAATTCTTCAGGACTGG
>JAAYNP010000091.1 GCA_012520795.1 Bacillota bacterium | reverse complement strand
GCAAAATCACCGGCCAATGCCGCAGGTTTAACCACCCTCACCTTTGCCATTCGTCCACATTCCTTCGGTTTTTCAAATGCAATTATACCACCAATGAACCAATAAATCCAGCCTGAACCGCTAAAATCTATTGAGGAAACACGAATTATACTGTATAATCTCTTTAATTGGGCAACAAGGATAGCATCTGCGCATATGTTGTACTCGGAGGGGTTTGGGTGGCGAGTTTGGAAGTATTATTGCGAATCGGAATCTATGTCATGGCCTTAGTCGTTTTGACATTCCTATTCTGGTATATCATCCAGGTTCTTTGGATCAAAGCAAAAAGGCGTGCGGTAAAGGCTGCTCTGTTCATCCTTTCGATTGTTCTGGCAATCAGCACCCTCTTTGGCACCCTTACCTTTTACGTATACAACGGCATAGGCCACCAGCCAGATATTTACCGGAGCGGCAACCGTTCATCAAACATGGTAGCCCTAACCTTCGATGACGGCCCAAGCCCGGAATTCACTCCAGCTATTCTGGACATCCTAAGAGAATACAATGTACCAGCCACTTTCTTCATGGTAGGGGCCCATGTCGAGAAGTATCCGGAGATAGCCCAAAGGATTGTGGAAGAAGGGCATGAGATCGGCAACCACACCTACAATCACCGCAACATCCCCACCCTTTCCACGATGGATCTGAATAAAGAGCTTCTGGAAGCTACTGCCGCCATTACCGGCATAACCGGAGTCTACCCTGCCTATGTCAGGCCTCCCCGGGGCATGTATGGCGGCAGGTTCAGGCGCTTGGCCAACGTTTTGGGCCAAGAAATCGTGCTGTGGACTGTATCCACCCGCGACTGGCGCTACGGCGTCTCCGCAGACAAGATTGTAAACACCATCAAAAGCAGGGTCAAAGGTGGAGACATTATCCTGTTCCATGACAGCGGCGCTTTGATCAAGAGTGAAGGTGGCGATCGCCGGGCAACAATCCTGGCGCTGCCCAAGGCAATCGAGACCATCCAGGCGAAAGGCCTGGAAATCGTCCCTTTAAGTGTTCTTCTCCATGAAGCGCCGGCAGAGCTGTTTCCACAGGTGGATATGCCTGAATAAATCTGAGGTGACAGTGATGTTCTTCGAATATGGCTCTCATCGTCATCTAAAACCAATTGCCGAGATTTATTGCGAGGCTTTTCCGGAAAGCGTTCAACTCTTTTTTGCCGGAAAAAACCCAGCAAGGCTTGTCAGGCTTTTGACAAACGCATACTCTTTTCTCTACTTTGCCGGCGCACGGGTCGTGATTGCCCGTACAGCCGATGGCCAAGTGCTTGGTTATTGTGTCTACACCTGCATCAAAAGCGGCAAGGAACGGGTGGGCTTCTTGTTTAAGAATATAGGCAGGGTTTTGCAAGCGGCCTTGAAATGCATGCGGGATCTGCGCTTAATTGAGATTGGCAGATTGGCAGCGAACTCAATCCTGATGCGGATGCACACCAGAGCGGATCAAAAACTGCCCCGCAGATCCAGCCAGATTCTGTCCATTGCAGTCCGCCCTGCCGCCCAAGGGCAAGGTATCGGCAAAGCACTGTTGGCTCATACGCTCGACGATCTGGTTACAAAAGATGTGCTGCTGAATGTCCGCCCGGATAATACGCCAGCTCTTCGCCTGTATCAAAAAGCTGGATTTGTGAAGTGCGGCTCAACCAAGGACTTGCAGGGCCCATGGCTTATGATGATCAGGCGTGGATAAACACATCCTTTTCGCAATCCTGGTAAAACACCTGATCAAACCTTCCCAATTCTACTAGCCTCTTATAGGCCTTGCCTGCTTCCCTGCGGCATTGCCTGCATACCAACCACGGCACCGTAACGATAGCCACCTTCGCCGGCTTGATCCAACCACCCGCCGCCTGAGAATAAATCTCCCGCCACCCGGAACACTCAGGGCACAGCCTGATCTGTTCATACTGCTTTTCAACAATCTGATCCGTGTCATAGTAAATCGAACGTTCCCGCACATAGAACGGAGCTGGGCCAAAGAGCGCTTCCCGGTTGGCTTCGTGCCGCGTCTCCCACTGTTTTTGCACTTGCGCCGTGACATCCTCAACTATCGGCATCACATTCTGCGGCTGCCGCAGATCATCTCCACGCCAATCCGGTTCTTTGAGGTGTGAATAATCAAGGCCTGCAAGCGCCAGGATAATGCCGACATTCACGTAAGGCAGGGCACCCTCAATCGAATAGCCGCCTTCCAGGACTACGATATCCGGGTTAAGCATCTCTGTTAACCGGGCATAGCCGTTGGCACTGAAATTCATGTTGGTCAGAGGGTCGGAATAATGATTGTCTTGTCCCGCTGCATTGATGATGTAATCGGGTTTCCATTCAGCCAGAATAGGCACGACCAGGTTTTCCACAACATAGAGCATTCCCTGATCCCCGGTCCCCGGGGGTAAAGGGATATTGACGGTCTGACCGTAGGCCGCCGGCCCACCCCGTTCAGAAATAAAACCTGTACCCGGATATAGCGTGCGGCCGTCCTGATGCAGCGAAATATGTAAAATACCTGGATCGTTGTAAAAAATGTCCTGAGTGCCATCGGCATGATGGGCATCTGTATCGACAATGGCAATCCTGACCTCAGGGCCGAGGCGGTGGCGGATGTGTTCCACCATGATGGCTTCGTTATTGACAGTGCAAAAACCCCGTGAACCGTGGACGACCCGGTTCGCATGATGCCCTGGTGGGCGAAGCAGGGCGAAAGCGCAGTCCGCCTTCCCATCCAACACCAAATCAGCCGCGAGCATTGTACCGCCAGCCGCAATCCGGTGCGGTTCGGCAACTCTCTGGGCCACACTGGGCACACAGATATGGGTTCGTTGGATGCATTTGTCGTCGGCAATAAAGGGCCGGTATTCATAAATGCCGGGAATATCCAACAACCCCTCCTCCAGAATCTGATCCCTTGTGTAAAGCAGCCTTTCTTCCCTTTCCGGATGATCAGGCGTTATACACCAGTCAAACGCCGGGAAAAAGACCAGCCCTACGCTGCGTCCGGCTTTAAGCAAATTTCTCACCTCACTCGCTGCACCCCGGGGCGGATTTGTGCCCTGATGCTGAAGATCCGCCCTACAGTATGAAAGCCCCTAACCACATTGAAGGCTTCTTCCTCTACTATCTGCACCTGGCCGCAATTGCTCAGGCCAAGCTTTTGGGCATAGGCTTTAGTCCGCTCGATGGCAGTCTGGCGCGCTTGATTCTGGTCGAAAAGCAAGCCGCGCCTAAGCTGTTCTCTAACACCCAGCTCAGGTATGATCATCAATTCTTCTTCTGTGTCCACATACAAGGTGGTGGCCACCGTAGGCCGTGCTGCTGCAGCTCCAATCCCGTTTGCACCAGCATGATAAGGCAGCACTTCCCATGGTAAGCCAAGCTTGTTGGCCACCTGCGGTATAAACACATCCGCTGGAGCACCCAATCCGACGAGAGCCTTTGGCCTAATATCTGGAGGAGCCAGAATTTCGGAAACGGTATAGACTGGAACGTTTTCCAGCCGTAGGTAAACCTCTTGGATTGCTTGGGCAAGCTGAAAAGCAAAGGCATCTACAATCGCCCGGGCAAGGCCTTCCCAGGAGCTGAACTGTCCATTTGCCTTTTGTTTAAGTGCCTCGACTGCTCTTACTCTACTGCCAAGATCGGCCAAGCCCAAGCCAACCGCTGCATCAGTGGGAGTTAAATGGTCTCCGCCAAGGGCAGCGGCTCTCCCTGCCCTTTTAGGCCCAAGGCTGATCCGGCCATCATGCATATGGATCTCGCTATCCCCGCCAAGCCCGATGGATACTGTGTGCAGGGCGGGGACCAGGGTCTGGTAACGGCCGATTACGGCACCGTTCCGCTGATACAGAGCTTCACCGCCCACTATTACCGCAATGTCTGTTGTAGTTCCGCCAATATCCACTACTACGATGTTTTCATCGGTGTGTTGAGACAAAGCCCGAGCTGCCATTATACTCGCCGCCGGGCCGGACAGGATGGTTTCAATCGGCCGCACACAGCTTTCTGCAAGCCCCATGGTTCCCCCATCAGCCTTGAGAATCCTGACACCAGTGATCATGGGATTGACGGTCATCAATTCTGCGATCATGGCAGCAAACTC
>JAAYNP010000090.1 GCA_012520795.1 Bacillota bacterium | reverse complement strand
GGACGCCGAGCGAACGGTAGCGAAGAACAAATGCACAAGCTTTCTTGGTGGTAACAGCGGAGGGGGTCACCTGTTCCCATACCGAACACAGAAGTTAAGCCCTCCAGCGGCGATGGTACTGCCACATTTCGTGGTGGGAGAGCAGCTCACTGCCAAGAATACTATTTAGCCTCGTAAATGTACTGGTGTATGTTTACGAGACTTTTTTCATTTTTCCTAATTTCCTTAAACCTTTCGCGGCGGTATTAAGATCAACAGTGGCCAAGACTGTACTTGTTAAGAAATGCCCCTATTTTTGGAAGGAATTAATGCAATAATGTAGTAAGAATTAAAGGAAGTTAAATGACGTTTAAATATCCGCAAGTTTTGACAAGTCTAGACACCGCAGCTGGCTAAGAGGGGGGTGATTTAGCCCGGATTACTGTTGGTGACGATGGGTTCCTGTGTGTATCAAAACTACAAAAAAGGAGCTGAGCATCGTGAAGGATTTGTTGAAGATCCTTTCCCTGGCACTGGTTTGCGTGCTGCTTTTGGGTTCTGTAGGTATGGCCCAGCCTGTTCAGCTGCAGTACTGGACACCATTCACGGGCCCCGACGGCGCTTACATGGAGCGCATGGTTCAGCAGTTCAACGAAGAGCACGCGGGAGAAATCGAGGTAGAGCTGTTTATTCTCCCCGGCGGCGCGGATTATATTACCAAACTCGCTTTGGCGATTCGGACAGGCGCCCCTCCCGGTGTGGTTATTCTTTCACCAAATGACTATTTCCGTTTCTTGGATAACCTCACCTCTTGGACCGCGTCCGATCTGGCTGACTATGGCTTGGATGTGGGCGATTTCAACGAAAACATCATTGACTCCGTAATAAGAGACGGCCGCATCTACGCTATTCCCCTTGGTACCTACTGCTTGGGATTGTACTACAACATCGATCACCTGGCTGCAGCGGGCTTGGAACAAAGGGCACCCGAAAACAGGGAAGAGTTCCTGGAATATGTGCGCAAGCTCACTTTGGATAAAGATGGCGATCGTACCATAGATCAATGGGGTTGGTATTCCTTCGGCGGCTGGCAGTTCCGGGTGTTGTGGCAGTGGTATACCCTGCTCTTCCAGAACGGAGGCTCCCTGCTTACGGAGGACGGCACGCGTTCTGCCTTCTTCAGTCCGGAAGGGATTGAGGCTTTGCAGTTCTACGTGGATCTGATCCACAAGGAAAATGTGGCGCCAAAGGATCCGGCCGATCCTGAGGAGGCCTTCCGCGTCGGCCTGCTTTCGCTGCATGTGAACGGGCCCTGGATGATCAACCTGTTCAGAGAGCAGCCGGATCTGAACTGGGCTGTGGCTCCCGTGCCTGTTTTAGGCGAAGAGCGGATGGTCTGGGGCGACGCCCATATCATGTGCATTCCCAAGCAGTCACCTGAAATGACGGAAGCCGCCATCACGCTGGCTAAGTGGCTCAGCGACAACTCAATTGAATGGGCCAAGGCGGGGCAGGTACCGGTGAGGAAATCCATCGTGGAGAGCGAGGAGTTTGCTGCCCTCACCGAGCAGTTCGAATTTGCCAAGCAGCTGTCTTATGTGCGCTTTCTGCCCCACACCGAGAGGCTGGCTGAAATCGAAAGTGTACTGCTGGAATACATGGATGCAGCTTACTTAGGTGACATGGATCCGGAGGAAGCTTTGGACTATGCCGCTGAGGAAGTAGACGATATTCTTCGGAGAAGATAAACCTGGGCGCCCTTGTTGGATTGTGCCGCTCCTTTGAGCTGCCAATTGCAGCGGGGCGCTCCTTTTACCTGGAGCTGTTCGTTCACTCAAGGTCTGAAAGGAAAGTGAGGGTATATGGGAACGACAAAAAAGAAACGCCGCGATCTCACTCCCTTCTTTTTCATTCTGCCGTTTATGATATTTTTCATAGTATTTATCGTGATTCCACTGATACATGGTTTGATCCTCAGTTTTCAGGACTGGGGGCTGATGTCGGACCCGATCTTTGTGGGAATGGAAAACTATAAAGAACTGCTGGGAGTGAGGAGGTTTAAACAGGCCGTACAGAATACATTGAGGTTTGCGGGGCTGAGTGTGCCGCTGCTTTTGGTAATTCCATTGCTCTTGGCTTTGCTTCTCAATAAATCTTTCTTCGGCCAAAAGCTGGCTCAAAACGCCATCATTTCGCCATTCCTGATCCCATCCGGCAGTGTGCTCCTGCTTTGGGTTTGGATGCTGGATTCGCAGACCGGCATGATCAACCACATTTTAAAAGCACTTGGCCTGCCCGGACAGGCGTGGCTCAGCCGTTCGAATTCCGCCATGGCAGCGATAGTCTTTATCACTCTGTGGTGGACTTCAGGCTACAACATCATCCTTTACTTGAGCAGCCTGCAGGATCTGCCCCAGGAACTGTATGAGGCGGCCGCAGTGGATGGAGCCGGCGGTTGGAAGCAGTTTTGGCATATTACCCTGCCTCTTTTGCGCAACAGGATGCTTTTCATCACCACACTGCAGATTATTGCTTCTTTCAAGCTGTTTGACCAGGTATACATTCTCACAGGCGGGGGGCCCGCTGGAAGTACCCGCACCCTTGCTTTCTACCTCTACGAAACAGGTTTTCGCGATTGGATGTTCGGGCGGGCCGCAGCGGTGAGCTGGTATATGTTCATCATGATTGCCATTATCGGTGTACTTCAGGCCAAGCTGTTAACTCGCTGGCTGGGAGAGGGGGTATAGGCAGTGGCTGGTGTAGGCAGGCGCAGAGGACGGATTGTTTTAAGTATTATATGTATAGTATTGGGGGTTGTCTGGTTTTTCCCCATTTTGTGGATGCTCTTTGCATCGCTGCAGCCCAACTCGGAACTGCTTGTTTATCCGCCCCGGATTATTCCCAGGGTAGTCACTTTAGAGAACTTCAAAACCATTTTGTTCAGCACCCGTGGTGTAAATGTGGGCAGAGCATTCCTCAACAGCGTGTTCTACGCATCCATAGTTACGCTGGGGGTTCTGGTCACGGCCACACCGGCGGCCTATGCGTTTGCCCGGATGAGATTTCGGGGTAGAGAAGTGCTTTTCTGGCTCATTGTCGCCACTTTGATCCTGCCGGTTCAGATGTTCATTGTCCCGGTCTATCTCCTTTTAGATAAGCTGGACTTACTGAACACCATCTGGGCTATTATTCTCCCACCCATCGGGCCGGCTTTCGGCGTTTTTCTGCTTAGGCAGTTCATGCTCACCATCCCCGATGAACTGGAGGATGCGGCCAAGATCGACGGATGCCCGCCCCTGCGCTTCTTGGTTCAGGTGGTGGTACCATTGATGCGTCCACCCTTGGTCTCGTTGGCTATCCTGACTTTTTTGGGGACCTGGAACGACCTGCTCTGGCCTATGCTGGTCATTACCGACAGCAAACTGCTGCCCCTGCAGCCGGCTTTAACAAGGATCAGAGGTGAGTACCACGGCACGTTTGAGGCAGGCACCATCATGGCTGGTGCCTTTGTTGCAGCCATTCCCGTGCTGGTCATCTTTGCCCTGGCCAGCCGCTATATAGTCCGGGCTGTTTCCACTTCAGGTATCAGCAGGTGAAGGAGGAGGGGATTTTATGAAGCAGCTGTCTGTAATCGTACTGATTTTGGTTTTGGCTGCAGGCGCCGCCGCTGCCCAGGTTGAAGATATGGAAGACTTGATTCCGCCCCTGCTCAGCGCTTCGGTGCACGATCCTTCCATTATCAAGGTGGGGGATATATACTACGTTTTTGGTTCTCACTTGGCCGCGGCCAAGTCCAGCGATTTGCGGAATTGGCGTTCCATTGAAAGCAGAGTACATGTCGGAAACAGGCTCATTCCCAATGTGTATACCGAACTGAAGGAGGCTTTTGACTGGGCAAAAACAGATAACCTCTGGGCTCCTGATGTGGTGCAGCTTCCTGATGGGCGCTTTTACATGTATTACTGCGCCTGCAAGGGTGATTCACCTCTCTCAGCCTTGGGGGTAGCCGTGGCTGATCAAATTGAAGGGCCGTACAAAAACCTGGGCATCATGCTTTATTCCGGAGGCCTGCGTGCTGCCGACGGAAACGTTTACGACGCCACAAAACATCCAAATGTAATAGATCCCCATGTTTTCTTTGATGCCGGGGGTAAACTGTGGATGGTGTACGGATCCTATTCCGGCGGGATTTTCCTCTTGGAGATGGATCCGGAAACCGGCTTCCCCCTGCCGGATCAGGGGTACGGCAGGCGCTTGGCGGGCGGCAACCACAGCCGTATTGAAGGGCCGTACATCCTTTACAATCCCGACTTCGATTATTATTACCTCTTTCTTAGTTTCGGAGGGCTGGAAGCCCGGGGCGGCTATAATATCCGGGTGGCCAGGTCGAAAAGCCCCGCAGGGCCCTACTTCGACCCGGAGGGTAAAAACATGCTGGATGCCTGCGGCCCCAGGGGCAGCGTTTTCGATGATCAGGCAATTGAACCTTTCGGCGCCAAGCTTGTGGGCAATTTTCTCTTCCGTTCGGACTATGAGTACTACGGTTATGCCTCGCCAGGCCATAACTCGGCCTACCATGATCCGGAAACGGGACGATACTTCATAATCATGCACACACGCTTCCCCTTATCGGGCGAGTATTACGAGGTAAGGACGCACCAACTTTTCTTCAACGAGGATGGCTGGCCGGTCATGTCTGTTTTGCCTTACGCTTACGAATCCATTGGCCCAGTGAGCACTGAGGAGGTGGTGGGTGATTACCTGTGCGTAAACCACGGAAAGGATATCTCGTTCCGCAGGAAGACGGCGGTTGAAATCAGCCTGAACGCCGATGGGACTATCTGCGGAGAAGTGACGGGCACCTGGCGCTTGGTGGATGGTTATTACGCCCATATGGAAATCGAGGGAGAGCTGTATGAAGGCGTGTTTGTACGCCAATGGGATCCGTCTGCCCTGTCCAGGGTGATGACCTTCACAGCTCTGTCAGATACCGGCGTGGCCGTCTGGGGTAAAGAGCTGAAAATGGAAATAACTCAATAGGAGGGTTTCACTATGAAGAAGCGACTGTTTGTTCTGATGGCTTTGGCAATGAGCACTGTACTCATCGCCAGTTTAGGAGTCTTGGCTGCGGAGAGTCAGCCTCTGATCTACTACAGCTTTGACGAAGTCCAGGATGACACGGTGCCCGATGGTTCCGGCAACCAGAGAAATGCACTGCTGGAAGGAGGCATCAGCCCGACCGCCGATGGGTACAAAGGTGGGGCGCTCTTGTTTGAAGGGAAAGACGGGTTTGTACGCCTGCCTGACAATGTAGCCCGGAATTTGGACAATATGACCATTGCCCTCTGGGTCAAGCTTAATTCCAATCCTATGTGGGCCAGGGTATTAGACTTACAGGGATCTAGAGGGTTCATGTATCTTACGCTCAATGCCGGGGATCCGGCAGGCGGCACACGTTTTTCCATCTATGTGGGCGATCCCAGCACTGAGCCTGTTCTCACCATTCCCTCGAACACCTTTGAGCTGGGTAAGTGGTACCATATTGCGGTAGTGGCTGATGATGCAGAGTACCGCTTCTACGTGAACGGAGAGAAGCGCGCCTCGCTGCCCCTTACCCACAAGCCAAGTGAAATTGGCTCAGATGTGGTCATGGCCAACTATCTGGGCAAATCCCAGTTTGAAGATCCCTATTTCAACGGGCACATGGATGAGTTTTACCTCTTTGGGGAAGCTCTCGGCGATGACGAGATTGCCGCGTTGATGAAGCGCTAGCACAAGCTTGATAGATCTAAAGCAGCCTCTGGAATGAACTCCCAGAGGTTGCTTTTTTGATACTTTGGTTTGGAAAAGGAATTCAGATGTGAATCTAGAATGTGATACAATGGTACAATTGTACATTGTACAGTTGTACTGTGATATCGTGACTACTATTGAAGAAAGAGGGATCGTGTAGCAGTGAGAAGGTATGCAGTCTGCGGGGTTAGCAGTAGGGCAATTGGAATGTTTATCAAACCGATGGTTGACAGGTTTTACCATAACAGCCAGTTGGTCGGGTTGTTGGACATTGATCCGAGAAGGTTTGAGGTATGCAAGGAAAAGGTTCCGCAAACCAAAGAAGTACCAACATATTTCCCTGAGCAATTTGAGCAGATGATTGCAGAACAGAAACCAGATGCACTCATTGTTGCCGGAGTAGATGTCACACATGCGGAATATATAATTAAAGGTTTGGAGCATAATCTTGATGTGATCACGGAGAAGCCGATGGCAACTACAAGCGAGCAATGCAACGCTATTCTGGCAGCGGAAGCGAAAAGCAAGGGGAAAGTCACCGTCACCTTTAACTATCGCTATGCACCGATTCATTCCCGCATCAAAGAGCTCGTTCTGGAAGGAAAGGTAGGCAGAATCACCTCAGTGGATCTAAACTGGTATGTTGACACATATCACGGCGCCAGTTATTTCAAACGCTGGAACAGAGAACGGGAAAAATCCGGCGGCCTGTCAATCCATAAATGCACACATCACTTTGACCTAGTCAATTGGTGGATTGATCAGAAGCCTGAAGAAGTATTTGCCTATGGTGCACTGAATTACTATGGAGCTGAGGGAGGCCTTAACCCCCGTAAAGTTGACGGGCGCCACTGCGGCGACTGCCCTGACCGCAGCGACTGCATCTACTTTATGCGGTGGAGCAACCGGACCATGGATGCAATCCCCAAAGACGATCATTTGGGCGCTTTGGGCAGAATCGAAAGGCCTTACACCAATTACCGCCCTGATCGCTGCATTTACGATTCGGAGGTCAATATTGAAGACACATACGTTGTAACAGTCAAATTCGATCAAGGCGCTATGTTAAGCTATTCCTGCAATTTCTCCACCCCGTATGAAGGGTACCGCCTGGCAATTAATGGTACCAACGGGCGCATAGAGACAATGGAATTTCATGCCCCGGATCGGGTGCCGTTCCCAACACCGGTGCAGACCATAGACTACTTCCCACTGTTTGGGGCAAAGGAAACAATCCATGTCGTCAGCCGCAAAGGCGGGCACGGCGGCGGAGATCCAAGTCTGTTGGAAGACCTCTACCTGGGCGCTGATCCCCTCCGGCCATATGAAATCTTGTCCGGAGCGCTCGATGGGGCTTATTCTGTAGTTACGGGAGAAGCGGTTTGGAAGTCGGTCAAGGAGAACCGGCCAATCAAAATCGGTGAGCTGTTGAAATTCTAACAAAAACTTGTGCGAAGGGGTGAAAGGATATGAAATACAAGCTGGAAGTATACGAAAAAATGATGGAAAGCCGAGTTGTGGCAGTGCTGCGCAAGTTTGACACCAGCAAGGCTGTACCCTTGGCCAAAGCACTGGTGGACGGCGGCATTAAGGCTATCGAAATCACTATGGATACGGAAAACGGGCTGCAGGCCATCGCCGACATCCGCAAAGCCCTCAGCAAAGACATTGCTGTCGGTGCCGGGACTGTTTTAGATCCCGAAACAGGCCGGGCCGCCATGTTGGCTGGAGCCCAGTTCCTGGTGGCGCCAACTCTCAACCCTGATTTAATCCGTCTTGGCAACCGTTACGGCCGGATGGTGGTTCCCGGGTGCATGACACCCACCGAGATTCAGCAGGCTTGTGAAGCTGGAGCGGACGTGATCAAGATCTTCCCAGCCGGAATTGTTACTGCCAATTTCTTCCGGAATGTATTGGGCCCCCTGGATCATGTGACATTGATGGCCACCGGCGGCGTCAGCGTTGATAATGCCAAAGAGTACCGCCAAAAAGGAGTCGATTTGTTGGGCGTGGGCGGGAATTTGATTGATAAAGCGGCCATTGCGGCAGGAGACTTTGAGAAGATCACCGCTTATGCGGCAAGGCTGGTTGAAGAGGCAAAATAGCATCGAAGAATCTTCCTGTCAATACGAAGAAGCGAAAACCACCGTGGGTAATCCAGGTTTAATCACGGTGGTTTTGTTTGGTGCAAAATAAGAGTGCGGGGAAAACGGAAATATGTTACAATGATTGGGAACTAGGGTAATGGAAATGCCTGAAGATAAAAGCAGATGGTATAGGGAAGGGGTTGATAATGTGGATATCAAAGTTAGAGCAAAGCAATTGGCCGATGCTATTGTCGAGACTCCGGAGTATCAGCGCCTGAAGCAGGCCAGGGCTGAGATTGAACAGCATCACGCAGCAAAGGTAATGCTGAGAGACTTTCAGAAAAAGCAGTTGGATCTGCAAAAGCAGCACTTGGAAGGGACACCGGTGACGGAATCCCAGGCCGAGGAACTGAGCAAGCTGTATGAAATCCTGAATATTAATCCCTATATCAGAGAACTGTTGCAGGCTGAATTGGCGTTTCAAAAACTTATGATGGATATTCAGGAAATTCTGAGCGATGCTATCGATCTCGAACCCTTGTATGAGCTTGAGGACGAAGAAGTGGAAACCAAACCGGAGGATGCAATCCAGAAAGCCACCAAAAAGCTGTGGGTTCCGGGCAATTAAACAGAACAGGAATCAAAGGAGGCAGCAGTTGAGCAGACTACGGATTGGTACAGCCGGGATTCCTTTGGCGGCTCAGCCTCGCACGTCTTGTGCGGGAGTGGAGAAGCTGGTGGAATTGGGCTTGGATTGTATGGAACTGGAGTTTGTCCGCAGTGTGCAGATGCAGGAGCAAACCGCCCGGGAATTGCGGGATGTTTGTGAGGAAAACCAGATTGAATTGACGGTACATGCCCCTTATTACATCAATCTCAATTCAAAAGATCCACAAAAGGTTGAAGCCAGCAAAGCCAGAATTCTCAAAGCCGCCCGGATCGGATGGCTGGCTGGGGCGAAAAGCGTTACATTTCATGCAGCCTATTACCACGGTGATGATCACAGTGTTGTGTTTGAGAAGGTTAAGCAGGAATTGGTGCAGGTGCGGGCCATCCTTGATGATGAAGGGAACAGCATCTGCCTCTGCCCGGAAACGACAGGTTCATCATCCCAGTTTGGCACTGTCACAGAGATTGTGAGCCTGGCGCTGGAGATCCCCGGTGTTTATCCGTGTATCGATTTTTCCCATCTCCATGCCCGCAGCCTGGGAGCCATGAACAGCTATGAAGAGTTTCGCCGGGTTATCCATCTGATCGGCGATAAACTGGGCAGATCCGCGCTGGAACATCTCCATATGCACCTTTCAGGGATTGAATATGGAGCGAAAGGCGAAAGAAAGCATTTGACCCTGCCGGAATCGGACATGAATTATCCGGCGGTGTTGCAGGTGCTGGCGGACTGTGACGTCAGCGGCTGGTTGATTTGTGAAAGCCCGAACCTGGAGGAGGATGCTTTATTATTAAAGCATGAATATACCAAAATAACCAACATCAAAGGAGGAATACATAATGGGTAAAGCAGACATTGGATTGATTGGCCTGGCAGTAATGGGTGAAAACTTGGTTCTGAATATGGAAAGCAAGGGTTATACTGTTGCCGTGTATAACCGCACAGTCCAAAAGGTAACCGATTTCGTCGAAGGGCGCGCCAAAGGCAAAAACATTATCGGGGCATATTCGCTGCAGGATTTGGTTGACTCTCTCAAGAGCCCACGGAAGGTCATGCTGATGGTAAAAGCAGGCCAACCTGTGGACAGCTTCATTGAACAGCTGATTCCCCTTTTGGATAAAGGCGATATCATAATCGACGGCGGCAACTCCAATTTCGCAGATACCAACCGCCGGACAAAAAGATTGGAAGAAGCGGGTCTTCTCTTTATTGGCACCGGAGTTTCCGGTGGGGAAGAGGGCGCTTTGAACGGTCCCAGTATCATGCCCGGCGGGTCGCCGGATGCCTGGCCGGTTGTCAAACCAATTTTGCAGAGCATCGCCGCAAAAGTCGAGGATGGTACTCCCTGCTGCCAATGGGTTGGAAAAGAGGGAGCCGGGCATTTTGTCAAGACAGTGCACAACGGGATCGAATATGGAGATATGCAGCTGATTTCCGAAGCTTATTACATCATGAAGCATGCTTTGGGGCTTTCCGCCCAAGAGCTGCATGAAGTCTTTACCGAATGGAACAAAGGGGAACTGGACAGCTATCTGATTCAGATCACCAGCGAGATCTTCTCCAAGGTTGATCAGGAAACCAAGCAGCCGCTGGTAGAACTGATTCTGGATGCAGCAGGGCAGAAAGGGACAGGCAAATGGACATCACAGACCGCGCTGGATCTGGGAATCGCCACCCCGACCATAACCGAGGCTGTATTCGCCAGATGCTTGTCTGCCATTAAAGAAGAGCGCGTGGCCGCTTCCAAGGTGCTGTTCAGGCCCGACGGCAAGTACGAAGGAGATCGGGAGGCGTTTATCGAGGACATTCGCCAGGCATTGTATGCTTCCAAGATTTGTTCTTATGCCCAAGGCTTTGCCTTGATGCGTGAAGCGTCAAAGGAATGGGGCTGGGATTTGAACTTTGGTGAGATTGCTTTGATGTGGCGCAACGGATGCATCATCAGGGCCCAGTTCCTGGAAAGGATTAAGGAGGCCTTCGATGAGAATCCGGAACTCCCCAACCTTTTGGTAGCGCCTTATTTCCAAGAGGCAGTGGAAAAGGCTCAGGCCGGATGGCGTCGCGTTGTGGCCACAGCTGCAGAACTTGGGCTGCCGATACCGGCTTTCAGCTCGGCGCTGTCATACTTCGATGGGTATCGGCGTGATACTGTCTGGGCAAATCTGATTCAGGCCCAACGGGACTACTTTGGTGCCCATACATATAAACGCATTGATAAACCGGGCGTTTTCCATACAGAATGGCTGGCTCCCGGTAATGAGGCAGAGAGTATTCCCCAGGATTGACTGCCGGTTAATCGCCACAAGCACCAGGTATCCCTGTTTAAACAGGGATACCTGGATTTATATCCGGGCACCGTAAAAAATAAATAACACCCCAATGGCAATAATTAACATTTTAGCATAGGAAATCTGCTGGGATAGTCCAATTAATCCTAAAGAGCTGACAATCATGAGTACTGTTGGCCCGATCATGCCCAAGACAGCGTTAATCTTCATTGCTGCATGTACTTTGGCGAACCTCAGCATCAGCAATGCGGCAGTGATTTCAAGCGCTCCTGCAATGAACCGCATCGCGGCCATGCTCAACACAATGCGAAATTCAGGTTGCATTTGAGAACCTCCTTGGAAGCTTAAGAGGAGTGCATGAGAGGGGTAAGAGCGTGTATCAAAATTTGAGTACCGTTGATCCGGAGATTTTCGAGATTATTAACCAGGACATGAAACGCCAGGCTGATAATCTTGTATTGATTCCGTCCGAAAACTACGCCAGCCCGGCTGTACTGCAGGCAATGGCGAGCCCGCTAACTAATAAATATGCTGAAGGCTATCCAGGTAGACGTTATTATCATGGTTGTGAACATGTAGACTCAGTAGAAAAGCTGGCGATTCAGCGGGCCAAAGATCTTTTCAGCGCGGAACATGCCAATGTACAGCCTCATTCCGGTGCACAAGCCAATCAAGCAGTTTATTACGCGCTCCTGAAACCCGGCGATGTGGTCCTGGGGATGGATCTCAGCCATGGAGGCCATTTGACCCACGGTAGCCCGGTCAATATGTCCGGATCCTGGTTCAAATTTGTCCACTACGGTGTTGACAGGGAAACAGAATATCTGGACTATGATCAAGTCCGGATCCTGGCCCAAAAGCACAGGCCGAAATTGATTGTGGCCGGGGCATCGGCTTATCCTCGGATTATCGATTTCAAGCTGTTGAGAGAAATCGCCGATGAAACCGGGGTTTACCTCATGATCGACATGGCACACATTGCCGGCTTGGTTGCCGCCGGGGTGCATCCCAGCCCCATACCCTATGCTGATGTGGTTACGACCACTACTCACAAGACTCTGCGTGGTCCCCGGGGCGGCATGATTCTATCAACGAAAAAACTGGCCAAGAAAATAGACAAGGCCGTTTTTCCCGGAATTCAAGGGGGGCCGCTGATGCATGTCATAGCGGCCAAGGCCGTTGCTTTTAAAGAGGCTATGACCGAAGAGTTTAAGCAGTATCAGGAACAGGTTGTAAAAAACGCCAAGGCACTGGCGGAAGGTTTGAAAAAGAGAGGCTTTGTGCTTATTTCCGGAGGGACCGATAACCACCTGATGCTGGTTAACGTTAAGGAAAGAGGCTACACAGGAAGACAGGCTGCAGATCTGTTGGATGCAGTGGGAATCACAGTCAACTTCAATGTCATCCCATTTGACACAGAAAGCCCCTTTGTTACCAGCGGCATTCGCCTGGGGACACCGGCTGTGACAACCCGGGGCCTGAAGGAAGCCGATATGGAAGAGATTGCAGCGATCATCGGGGATACGCTTATCCCGTCAGCGACAGATTATACGGAAAACAGGAAAAGAGTGCAAGCGATTACCGACAGATTCCCGATCTATCCGGAGCTTCATGTGCGGAGTTAATCAACCGATCCTTGCATTCCAGGCGTTATTATTGTATAATAGCCCAAAATATGCAAAGGCGATGACAGGAATAAATTGGTAAAGCAAGTTGTTCAGAGAGCCAATGGCTGGTGCGAAATTGGCCGACTTCCACCAACGTCCACCCTTGAGCCGAAAAGGAAGCATAGTGCGTAACTTCTACGGGTAAGCCCGTTAACGCTGAATGAGAGGGCTGGTTTGTTCAGGCCGGCCAAAAAGGGTGGCAACGCGGGTAAGATCTCGTCCCTATAGTGTCTTGGGGATGAGATTTTTTAGTCTTCACAGGTGGCAACAATAATATCAAGGAGGATGACCATGCTGGATCTACGTTTGATCAGGCAAGAGCCGGAATTGATCAGAGAAATGCTGGAAAAAAGGGGCGAGGAAGCCCCCCTCGATGAACTGTTGGAGCTGGATAACCAAAGGCGGAAACTGATCAGTGAAGTTGAACAGTTGAAAGCAAAGCGCAACGTAGTTTCCGATCAGATTGCAGAATTGAAGCGGAGTAAACAGGATGCATCGGCACTGATCGAGGAGATGAAGGTAGTCTCCCAGACAATCAAAGACTATGATGAACAGCTGAGGGTAATCGATGAACAGCTGCTTGACCGGCAGCTGCGAATTCCCAACATACCCCATGAATCAGTACATGTCGGTGCAAGCGCCGATGACAACAAGGAGATTCGCCGCTGGGGCGAGCCAAGGGATTTCTCGTTTGAGCCACTGCCCCACTGGGAGTTAGGAGTCGATCGGGGCATTCTAGATTTTGATCGGGCAGCCAAAGTAACCGGCGCACGGTTTTACTTCGTAAAAGGCTTGGGGGCAGCCCTGGAGCGGTCTTTGATCAATTATATGATCGATGTGCATACATCTGAACATGGGTATCAGGAAGTGCTGCCTCCGTATATCGTCAACAAGCACAGTGCCCTCGGCACAGGCCAGCTGCCGAAATTCGGAGAGGACATGTTTAAGCTCGAGGATTTGGATTTTTATCTGATTCCCACTGCTGAAGTGCCTGTGACCAATCTCTATCGCGATGAGATCCTGGATGGAGCTCAACTGCCCATCTATCACGTGGCATACTCGGCTTGTTTCCGTTCGGAGGCCGGGGCGTATGGCCGTGATACGCGCGGTGTGATCCGGGTGCATCAGTTTAACAAGGTGGAACTGGTCAAATTTGTCAAGCCGGAAACATCCTATGCAGAACTGGACAAACTGGTGGCCGATGCCGAAACCATACTACAAAAACTTGGTTTACCCTACAGGGTAACGCAGATGTGCACCGCGGATTTGGGGTTTACGGCCGCCAAAAAGCTGGATCTTGAGGTGTGGATGCCCAGCTACGGGCAATACGTAGAGATATCTTCCTGCAGCAACTTCGAGGCTTTTCAAGCGCGGAGGGCGAATATCCGTTTCCGCCGGGAACCGGGAGGAAAACCGGAGTTTGTGCACACCCTGAACGGCTCTGGAGTGGCAATCGGCCGCTGCCTGGCTGCTGTGATCGAGAATTATCAGCAGGCCGATGGATCGATTGAAATACCTGAGGTTTTGCGGCCCTACATGCGGGGAATGGATAAAATTAGCTGAGAGATCACTTGTTAATTACGCTGTTTTACGGTATAATATCCTGTGTTCGGAGGGGTGCCAGAGTGGACGAATGGAGCGGTCTTGAAAACCGTCGAGGGTTCACGCCCTCCGTGGGTTCAAATCCCACCCCCTCCGCCAGGATGATGCTGATATGCCCTTTCTTTAAGTCTGGAGCTTTAGGAAAGGTTTTTTTACAAAGGGGCAATCAAATGAAAATACGCAAAGGAGATTTGTTGATTTTCGTCGTATTGATGCTCATAGGGGGAATTGTGCTTATCAGCAACCTACTTCAAGAAGGACAAGCCGGAATCACGGCGGTTCTGGAAATTGACGGTGTAATTGTCGAAAGATTTAACCTTGAAGCTGATTTGGAAAATTATCGGGCTGAAACGGATCTGGGATACAATATCCTCGAATTTGCGGAGGGCGCAGTCAGAGTTGTTGAGGCGGATTGCCCCGATAAAATCTGTATGCATTTTGGTTGGATTAAGCATGTAGGCCAGACTGTTGTGTGCTTACCCCACAGACTTGTTATTAGAATTGTCAATGGGTCATCGGATATGGAACTGGACGGGGTTGCATATTAATCCGAATATTCAACAATAAACGAAGGGATGATCAGCATGAAACAACGAATCTTGGTTGTCGATGATGAAGTTCCAATCCAGGAACTTATTAAGTTTAATCTGGAACAAGCTGGGTTTGAGGTGGAAATAGCAGATAACGGTATTGTTGCATTGGAGAAATTTGAGGCCAATAAACCGGACCTCATAATCCTGGATCTGATGCTGCCCGGTAAAGATGGGTATGATGTTTGCAAAGCTATCAGGAGAACCAGTAATGTGCCGATTATCATGCTCACCGCAAAAGAGACGGAACTGGAACGGGTGCTTGGTTTGGAGCTTGGTGCCGATGATTATATTACCAAACCCTTCAGCCCGTTGGAGTTGATCGCCCGCATCAAGGCGGTCTTGCGCCGCACAAGCGGGCAGGAAGACGATGAAGCGGATGAGTATACCGTGGGATCAATCTTCATGAAGGTGGGCACCCGCGAAGTTTTGGTTAAAGGGAAACAGGTGGACCTGACCCGCAAAGAATTTGATTTGCTGCATACATTCATGCAGAACGCGGGAAAAGTGCTTACAAGGGAGTTCTTGCTGCAAAAAGTGTGGGGTTATGAATACGAAGGGGAAACCCGGACCGTGGACGTCCATATTCGCCATTTGCGCAGAAAACTGGGCCCGGAAGGAGAAGAGCGGATCGAAACCATTCATGGTGTTGGTTATAAGTTGAGGGGGAATTAGGTTGCACAGGCCACTGCTCCTGAAATTGACCGGTCTGGTATTAGTGGTAACCCTGCTGAGCATGGGGGTTACCACGTTTTTTGTTATGCTGTTTGCCAGAAACACCCTAATCGACAATCTCTACATTGATTTGGAGTCTGATGCTGAGCTTGTCGGCTTCTGGCTGGAAACCTCAAACTGGCAAAACCTGCAGGAAGCGGTCAGGCTCTTGAGTGAAAGGGCCACGCGCCGGATCTCGGTTATAGATTTTGACGGCAACATTCTTGCTGACTCGTATTACCCTGCACAGCTCCTTGACAACGTCTCCGAATACCCCGAATTCCAAAAAGCATACAGAGACGGTATCGGCACTGCCAGACGGAAAAGCGAAGACTCACAGCAGGAAGAACTGTATGTTGCCGTACGCATGTCCAATGGGATTGTCCGCATGGCCACCACGGCTGAAGAAATAACTGCACCGTTGTCATTCTTGTCCAATGCCGCCGTGGCCCTCACGGCTGTTATGGGGCTGACGGCTTTTGCCATCACCTATTATATAAACCGCAATATTACAGAGCCTTTGGCTGAGATGTTGGAGGTGACCAAGCATCTTCAGGTCGGGCAGTTCAGCCGCCGCGTTTTGGTGCGCAGCACCGATGAAATCGGGCAGCTCAGCCGTGCTTTTAACGAGCTGTCCCAGACCTTGGAAGAGATGTTCCAAACAATCCATGACCGGGAGAACAAACTTAACGCCATTTTGACCAGCATGGAAGACGGAGTTTTGGCCGTAGACACAAACTACAAAGTGATTTTGGCCAACCGCCGCATGGCGGAAATGATCAACGAGAATGTGAGCAGCCTGATGGGGAAAGACCTGGCGGAAGCGATCCAAAGCTATCATTTAGTAGAAGTTGTTTCAGATACGCTGCAGACCAGCAAGGCGATAGATACGGAAGTAAGGCTTGATCCTTCCAGTCAGCGGGTTTTGGCTGTTACCAGCAGTCCCTTGGAAGACGAAGCCGGCAGGACAATTGGGGTGGTAATCGTACTGAGGGATGTGACTGAGCTTCGGCGCCTTGAGAGTATGCGCAGGGAGTTTGTGGCCAACGTTTCTCACGAGTTAAGGACTCCGCTGACAAGCATCAAGGGGTTTGTTGAGACGATTCTTAACGGCAAGATTAATGATGCAGCTCTCGTAGAACGGTTTCTCACTATTGTCAATGGAGAGACGGACCGCATGGTCAGCCTGATCAATGATTTGCTAGACCTGACCCAGATCGAGAGCAGGCGGAAAAGGCTTGTCTTTGAGGAAGTAAACATCAAAGAAATATTTGACGATACAATTACTATTCTCAGCAGCAAGGCCGAAGAAAGGGAAATAGTGGTTGAGAACCAGCTTGATGACCTGATTGTGCTTGGTGATCCCAAGCTGCTGCGGCAGGTGAGCATCAATCTTGTGGACAACGCCATCAAGTACAACAAGAACGGCGGGCGGGTCTGGATCGATGCTGTTGTGAATGAAGGCATTGCTCAGATCAGTGTCAAGGATACCGGTTTTGGAATTCCCAGTGAACATCTGGAACGGATATTCGAGAGGTTTTACCGGGTGGATAAAGGCCGTTCCAGGCAGATGGGTGGTACAGGCCTCGGATTGTCCATCGTTAAGCACATTGTTGAGCGGCATAAAGGGAGAATCTGGGTTGAAAACGAATACGAACAGGGAACCAAGATCACCTTCACGCTAAAGGCTGCCAAGTAAGATTTTTCAAGGCAGGTGCGGTTGACACCTGGGTTTATCTGTGGTAAACTAGGATTTGTCAGTAAACAAGGTTAATCGGGAAGGGTGCTTGAGAGGCCGAAAAGGACCGCCTGCTAAGCGGTTGAGGGTGATTACAGCCCTCCGAGGGTTCAAATCCCTCCCCTTCCGCCAGTTTTATATAGCATGCGCCCGTAGCTCAGCTGGATAGAGTGTCTGACTACGAATCAGAAGGCCGTAGGTTCGAATCCTGCCGGGCGCGCCATTTGCGCATATGATCAGACCGCTAACGGGGCGGTCTTTTTTGGTGTGCCCGGCATGTCTACTGAGCCGATGGGTTGTAAG
>JAAYNP010000089.1 GCA_012520795.1 Bacillota bacterium | reverse complement strand
GTCATATCCAGAATGAAGTTCTGTGAGATTGGAGTCAGAGTAGTTTGTATCTCTTCCAATGTTAGCACCTTGTCCTGACCAAAAAATCCATTTACTTCACTGATGAATTTTTCAACGCTTTGTTGTAAAATATTAATCACAAGAGATCACTCCTTTGGTTGGGATTAAAATTGATTCTATTTTACCAAAAGGAGGATCTCTTGTTTAGTTTTGTCCTACAATTACTTTACACTATGCCCGGAGCTGTTTGACGGCAGTATCGATCACCCGGTGAATGAAATCTCCTCTTGCTGCGGTTTTGGAACGTCCCTGTCCAATTCGAGAGCCACGATTGTATCGGGGCCGTCAGCCATTTCCCGGGGAACAGAGATGGAAAGGCCGTCGTCAGTTTGCGCATATCCAACTTCCTTGCCGCCTAACAACCGGCTGCTTACAACCTTCCCTTCAACTGCAGGCAGGCGCATGCCTTGAAAACGCTCCCAGTCCAGAATATGGACAAAAATCTTGTTGTCCTTGTATGTACTGCCGTAGACATCGTCCACCGGCTGGAACGGACCGCCGCGGGTGCCGTAGATGCTCTCCCCGTTTGCCTGCATCCAAGCGCCAATTTCCATCAACCTGGCAACCGCTTCCTCCGGAATCACGCCGTCCTTGTCGGGCCCCACATTCAGCAGGATGTTGCCGTCCCGCATCCACACGTTGACAAACATACGGATGGCATCGTCAAACGTCATCACCGGATCATCCGGGATCCAGCCCCACGATCGGCCGCTGCCGATGCAGACACATTTCTCCCAAGGTACGGGGATGATGTTGCCGCAAATCTCATGGGAACCTTCGTCGCAGTAAAAATCTCCTTCCCACCCTGAACGGGGGTTGATCAGCAGTTTGGGGTTGTATTCCCTCGCCATCTGGTTCAGTTTGACCGGTTCCCACAGCCAGGCGGCGTCAGGATCGTGGCCCTGGTGGGCCAGCCAGGCCCCGTCGTACCAGAGAATATCGATCTTGCCGTACTGGCTCATCAGCTCCCGGACCTGGTCATAGCACTGTTTTTTCATTAATAAAGCGTTCTCCAGCAGTTCCCTGGGCCTGAAGTAACCGGGAAAGCGCCAGTCCATAAGCGAATAGTACAGACCCACTCGCAAATCCGCCCGGCGGCACGCCTCGACATATTCTTTGACGAAGTCGCGCTTTGCGGCCGTTTTCACGCTGGTGAAATCCTGATAGCTGCCGGGGCTGTCCCAGAGGGCGAAGCCGTCGTGATGCCGGGCGACCATAACCATATAGCGCGTGCCCGCGTCCTTGGCGATCGCCGCCCAGCGGTCCGCATCGAACGCTTTGGGGTTGAACTCCTCCGCCAGCTTCCGGTATTCTTCGGCGGGGATTCTTTCATTGTGCATCACCCATTCGCCCCGGCCCAGGATTGAATAAAGCCCCCAGTGAATGAACATCCCGAACTTGGCGGCGCGCCACCAAGCCAGATCTTCTTCCTCAAGCCTCAAGCCCGGGTGTTTGACACCGCCCAGGCTCTTGAACCGGATGTTGCTCTTCAGCATGGATTTGAGTTCGTCGCCAGTCATTTCCCGCTCTTTCGCTTTCTCCAATCGATTCCCTCCACACTTCATAGTCGATCTGCCCACACTCAATAGCCATGGGTCGGAACCAATCCGACACATGGCTATGAGTGGCTGTTTTCCAAAACGATTTGCTTGATTGTTCAGCGGCTATTGGCCAAGGGCGGAATCCAGCTGAGTCTGAATGACCGGAGCCCATTCATTGATATAAGCGGAGACACTCACGCCTTGGTTGACGACTTCGTCGTGGAATTTGTTCCACCATTCCCAGTCAGCCATCTTGATCGACATCTTGATGTAGGGCGAGATAAGGCTTTTGGCGTTCTCAAGCATCCACAGCCAGTTCTCGAAGGTTTCCATATCCTGGATATGCTGGCCGTGCCCCGGTGACACATACCACCATTTCTCTTCCCAGGATGCCATGTCCTCGATGTAGGGTTCATTGAGCCCGAAGAGTGCTTTGGCGACTTCGATCACGCCTCTTGGATTCTCAACACCCAAAGGAACGACTCCCATCCATTGACTCCAGATATCCACCAAGTGAGCATCTTGGCCCGGCCCCTTCGGAGGAGGAACAACTCCGAAGCGATCGGTGGAGTCTGCACCGACATTCTGCAGGTCATGGACATAGTAATAGCCCATGGCGAAGTTGCCGCTCTTCCTGTTGCCCCAATAGTTGTTGTCGGCCACACCTTCTCTGAACAGGCCTACGGCAAACTCAAGCCCCTGGATGGATTTCGGATCGGCGAGGGAGAACTGGACCTTGCCGTCGACATCCCGTTCGAAGCTGCCGCCGAAGGCAATGACCGCGTGCGTGTAGAACCTTTGATGATCCGCGTACAATCCCATCTGGTCTATTGTGCCGTCTCCATCAATATCTCTGGTCGCCTTGCGGGCGATTTCCGCCATCTTGTCGTAGGTCCACTCGCCGCTTTGATAGAGCTCATATAGGCTTGGCAGCCCTTCCCGCTCGAACAGGTCGATGTTCCAGACAAAGCCGACCACTTCCCGCTGGAAGTTCAGGGCTTCAAAACCGTAGATATGTTCTCCGAACGCGAAAGCAGGATTGTTGATGTCATGCTGGAACAGCCTCGGATAGGTTGCGTAGAAATCCTCTTCAAGCACGTCTTCCAGGGGAGCCAGTGTTCCCAGGGAGGCCTGAATGGCCATTCTTTCTTCTTCCAAGTGTGTGAAATGGAACGGCAGGTCGCCGGCCATCAGGCGCGTTGCCAGGAACGATTGATCTCCAAACCATTCACCTGGCTCAACCCATTCAATTTTGCAGTTGAACATCTCCTCGACAGCCTCGATGTGAGCCTGCAGGACTGCATCGGGCCCGTACCAATCATATTGGTTTCTCGGCCCGAGAGGAGTCACACCCCACCAACGAGTCTGGAATTTCAGTGTCGCGCCGTTGAAATCATATTCGGCAGCAGCCACTATGCCCCAAGAGAGGCTCAGCGCCAAGGCAATCACCAGACTCCACCACAGTACCCGCCTTCTCATTTGTTAATCTCCTCCTTTTGTTTGTTTTTCCGAGTGTATTATATACCACCATGTTGCGGTAAATTTTACCAAAATTTTGTCACGAGTTTTCACTGCATAATTCATTAGAATCCCGTACACCTGTGGAAATGCTGCCTGCGCTGGGTACTGCCGTTCAGGCTTTGGATTAGAAATCCCGGCCGGATGGGTAAAAAGCTTTAGCAAAAACTACGTACTCTTTTACTATAATTTAATTATAGATCCCGGCAGAGAAAAGATCAAGCACCTCTTTCCATTTTTTTAATGCACAGCGGCCCGATTTAACACTTAAAACCCGTATGACAAAGCCCCGCCATCAACAGAGAAATCTTGTCCGGTAATGTACAGGGCATTGTCGGACAAAAGAAAACGGACCATGGCTGCTACAGCCTGCGGATCGCCAAAACTGCCGAGGGGGATTTTGTTGAGGATTTTTGCTTTCCGTTCCGGATCCATCACACCTTTTGTCAGCTCCGAAGGGAACCATCCTGGAGAGACAGAATTGACCAGGATATTGTCCCTGCACCATTCCACTGCCAAACCCCTGGTCAAGCCCAGGACAGCAGCCTTGCTTGAACAATAGGGGACAACCTCGCTAAATCCCTGATAAGCTGCCATGGAAGCAATATTGACGATCCGACCAACAAACCTGGACCCTCTCAGATAGGGGAAACAAAGGCAGGAAAGCTTGAAAACACCGTGGACATTCACCCTGTGAATCCGGTCAAAATCTGTGTCGCTGAACAGCTCAGCCCGCCGGCGGACGGTGATGCCGGCATTGTTGACCAAAAAATCTATGCCTTCTTTCTCACCGATCTCCCGGACAATACTTTCCATGGCGGCATAATCCGTAACATCACCCTTGACGCCCACGACCCGGTGATGATAGGCACTTCCATCTTTAGGCTCTCCACTGCGGCTGACGGCGTAGATCACGGCACCTTCATCAGCCAGCGTGTTGGCAATGGCCAAACCGATTCCGCTCGACGCGCCGGTCACAATGCCAATGCGTTCCGCCAACCTGCACACATTGCCACCTCCTATTTCACTTCCTGCAAGTACTTTTCCTGAAACCGGAAGCCCCATCCGGCACCATGGCGGGGATAAGCATAACCTTGCTCGATCACCATCTTGTTGTCCAGAAGATCCTCCACCCAGGTGAAATATTCCGCCCCATGCCCGTTGGCGATCGTGCAGAGCAAAGGCACATCGTAATCGGTATAGTAATGGGGCAAGACCGGGACATTGTATGCTTGGGCAACTGCGGCGGAATTGCGCCACTCCTCGACTCCCCCCAGCCTGATCAAATCTGGCTGCCACAGATCAAGGGCGTTCCTGGCCAGAAGATGTTTCAACGCTTCGACGCTGAATTCCCTTTCCCCCATGGCCAGAGCTATGCCGCATCTTTGCCGCAGCAACTGATAACCGGCGTAATCTGTGTTTGGGATCGGTTCCTCAAACCAATCAATGCCTATGCTCCTTGCCGCTTCCGCCAGTTTCAGAGCGGCCGGCACATCGAGGCCTTGGTTGGCATCGATCATGATCTTGACACCTAGGCCCAATGCCTCCCTGCATTTTTTTAGCCTTGCAATATCCCGGGAAATGTCTTTGGAGCCGACCTTGATTTTCACCGCCGCAAATCCCCGCCTTTGATATTCCCTTACCTCTTCCAGCAGCTCCTGGTCGGTATAAGACAGCCATCCGCCGCTGCCGTAAACAGGCACCTTGGCCGCTCCTGCTCCCAGAAGTTTCCAGATCGGCCGGCCCAAAGCCTTACCCCAAGCATCCCACATGGCCACATTGAGCACGGCAACCGCCCATCTCTGCAAACCCGGGCTGCCGAAGTACTCCGCCTCACGCTCCCAATCCTGCTTGAGCTTTACGGTCTGGAAGACTTCATAGCGGTTGTTGAGCACAAATTCTTTGAGATCTTTCAAAGCACCTTCGACGGCGCGCGGCGAGTAATGAAAGGCCAAAAAATGGCCTTGCCCGACTGTGCCTTTGCCAGTCACCACTTCCATTATGTAGAACTTGATTTCGGGAATCTCGTGGGTGGCATCGGCAATCGGCCGCGACAGGCGGGATTTGGCAGTGTAAATGTTGATTTCACGAATTGGATCCATTCCCCGGCTTCACCCCCTTTTCCTTCGCTTGATGCAGATCCTCAAAGTGTGATCAGCTTGCCGAGAACAGACTCCGGCATGCCTTTGTAACCTGCGTCAAACTTGAGCCGCCGAACTTTGCTCAAGTCCATCTCCCCTGTATGGCGGACAGATTCCGGATAGATCGGAATCTCCGACCCGGTGACGGCATAGACCGGTATTCTCGGCAGCTCGGATTTCACTTGCTTGAGCAGCACCGGCCCTTTGGTGGTTTCCCCTGTCCAGAAATCGGTCCACCGCCCCTCGGGAAGATATACGTCCCGGACACCTTCGCTGTTCAGCACCGGGGCAATCAACAAACTGTCGCCGCAGTAGAACTGATCATCGACCTGCCAGCAAAACGGGTCATCCAGATGGTGGAAAATCAGGGCTCTCAAGACCGGATACCCGCTCCTGACGGCTTTACCGCCCTGCTCATACAGATAGGGAATCAATGCATAGCGCAGCTTAAGCCATTCGCGCACAATCCCCGCGACCTCCGGGTATTCATACGGCTCCCGGGGTGAGGTGCCGTGGTAACGTATATGGGAAGAGAACGCCCCCACTTGCGTCCACCTCACATACAGATCATCTTCGGGCCAGTGGTTCATAAAGTCGGGCAGGCCGTGGAAACCGCCGACATCGTGGCTCCAAAAAGCAAAACCCGACAAACCGATATGGAGCCCTGCCCGGATTGTTCCCGCCAGTCCGTCCCAAGTCGCGGCACAGTCTCCACTCCAGTGCACCGGGTAGCGCTGGCACCCTGCCCAGCCGGCCCGGGCCCAGATCGCCGCCTGATCTTTGCCCTTAGCCTTTTCCGTAATCTCGAAAGCCGCCTTTTGATACAGCAGCGCATAGAGATTGTGGAGTTCGGCGCAGCTCATCCCGTTGAAATAGAGCGCGTCTTGATC
>JAAYNP010000088.1 GCA_012520795.1 Bacillota bacterium | reverse complement strand
GTCATATCCAGAATGAAGTTCTGTGAGATTGGAGTCAGAGTAGTTTGTATCTCTTCCAATGTTAGCACCTTGTCCTGACCAAAAAATCCATTTACTTCACTGATGAATTTTTCAACGCTTTGTTGTAGAATATTAATCACAAGAGATCACTCCTTTGGTTGGGATTAAGGTCGATTCTAATTTACCAAAAGGAGGATCTCTTGTTTAGTTTTGTCCTACAATTACTTTACACTATGCTGCAACAACCTAGCGCCACCTCACATCCGCTGAGCCTGGAGTTGGAGAACCTCCAAGGAAGGAAATGAACTCGGCAGTCGTGAACTACAATAGCAAAGCTGATTGATTCGAAGGTATCAGAACAGAGGCTGGTGATTGTATGAGCACTTCGTTCATCGATCCTTATGATGCTGTTGCCGATCAGCCGCTTTTGATTCTTACCCCCAGGCGGTGGATTTTCCGACGCTTGGGCAGGATTCTGGGGCTGCTGTTTATTGGAGCATTCTTCTCCTTCAATGTCTTTGTCTATATAAGTATCCCCGTTTATCTGTTGGCGTTCTATTTCATCTATGAATTGTCCCCCACTTGGCACGCTCACCGTTATTCAATGGCGGTCCTGTACATTTTGACAGGGATGAACCTGATCGCTTTCCTTTTGTTGGGGAGCTTGTTAAGAAATTGGTTTTACGCAGTATTTACCCGATTTTTCTAACCTGGAACGGAGGTGGGTGTTGGTGAACACCATTAGCTTGCTTTACCCCCCTGGGTATACCGCAAAGCATGAAACTGCCTTGTCTGACCAGTCGTTTTATCCAAGACTGGGATTAGACCGACTGATCAGGATCCCGGTCAGGGGTACAATGCCATGGGTTGATCAGCAAGAACAGTTTTCCAAGCTCTTAACGTCCGATGCCGATGTAATTCAATACCGCCTGGACGTGGTTGAAGATTTGATCAACAACCCTGCTCTCTGCGGCACCTTTACAGAAGTGCTGCCGCAAATAGAAACGATTGCCCAACTTAGGGCCGATAAGTCCAGAGTGTCAGAAGTAACCTCGTGTTTGTACAGCATATCCGAGATTGAGCTGTATACCAATTGTGTGGATTTGCTTTACCAAGGAATCAAAGACACAGCGGTGAAATCTCAGGGGCTGCAAACCTTGTTTCAGATCATTGAAGATATCCATGAAAGTCGGGAATACCAAAACCTGAAAGAGAACTCCCGGCGGCTGATGGAAGAGACCAGAAGCATTAGAAGCGTGACCATTGGCGTGAACCTCAATGCACAGCTCCATGCCGTTGAGGCGGGTGTGGTTGCGGTCAATTCGGAGTTTTTCCGCTCAGGCGACATTATTGACCGGATTTTGCGGCTTGACCGCAAAGACGATGGGTTCAGGTGCCTGACGCCTCTGGTTCCCTATGGGGCGAACCGGGCTGATCAGAGAGATACGGCTTTCAATTCGGCAATCAATAACGCTTTGGACATCATTTTCAGTTCCGCAGTGAGAAGCTGGCGCCCGGTGATTCGCCGTTATCTGGCTCAAAATACGCAGTACTTGGTCTATTTGGCTCAAGAGCTTAGGCTTTTGCTGGGTGCGGTGGAGCTGGTCAACAGGATGCGAGCCCTGGGTATGCCTATGTGCAAGCCCCAGGTTCACCCAACTGCCGACAAGGTGTTGACTCTCCGGAGCTTTTACAACCCCCATATCGCGGTGAGCCTGGGGACAGAAAAGGCGGGTGAGATGGTCTTTAATGATTTGAAGTTTGACAGCGAAGGCATGATCTATGTTCTCACCGGAGCAAACCAGGGAGGAAAGACCGCGGTCACCCACGCCGTGGGGATTATTCAAGCCCTGTTTCAACTGGGGTTTTATGTTCCGGCCCGGTCGGCAGAGCTGAGCCCTGTGGACAACATTTTTGTCCATTTCCCGTCCACCAGTGATGCCATCGGCAAGGGGCGCCTAGGTGAGGAATGCAATCATCTCCGCCAGATTATTGCCAACGCTTCCGAATACAGCATGGTGCTTCTTGACGAGGCACTGTCCAGTACAAGTGCGGTGGAGGCGGGTTTTATCGCCGGCGAAGTGCTGCTTGGGTTAAGTTCTATTGGTGTGCGGGGGATATTTGCCACCCATCTCCATGATCTGGCCGGGCAGGTTGATCAGTTGAACCAGCATCCGGCGAACCGAGTCAAAATCGATAATCTGGTGGCTGAAGTCGAAGCTGGTTCCACCAAACGGACATTCAAAATTGCCCGGGTTAAGCCCGACGGTTTAAGCTATGCCCGCAGTATTGCCGAGCAGTACGGGATCACCTTGGAGCAGATCCTGAAGACCCGCAGACAGCACAAGCTCCGCCAACCCGGTGCCGAACAGGGGTGAGATCAAAAAGCCTCTCGCCTGTGCGGGAGGTTTCTTCCTGAGCGGCCATACTCGGCTCCGGTGCTATTCTGTTTTTTCAGTGTTGTGCTCGATGATCTCAGGTTCATCATAGTATGGGACGCCGTCATGGTAGAAATCCCATACAGCCCGATCGGTTAAAGGGTGATATAGAAGTGATTCGAACAGCTCGGGTGCGATAGTGACCGAGTGGGCGCCAAGGAGGCATACCCGGTGTACCTGCTCAACGTTTTTGAAGCTGGCAGCCAGTACTTGTGTCCGCATGTCATAAGCATTGATGAAAGTCATGATGTCCGCCACCACACCAATTCCGTCGGATGAGATGTTGTCAAGGCGGTTTACATAGGGAGCCACAAAGTCGGCACCGGCTTTTGCCGCAATCAACGCCTGCTGCTGTGTGAAAATAGCGGTTGCCGTCACTTTTACGCCCCGCTGTTTCAATAATTGAATTGCCTTGATGCCTTGGGGGGTTACAGGAATTTTGGCATAATAATTGCCTCTGCAGAGATCGCGGTATTCCAGGGCCTCATGAACAATATCTTCGGCTTTGGTGCTGATCGGTTGGACATGCAAAAGGGCTTCTTCTCCGATCACGCTGCGGATGTCCCGCAGCAAGCGCCGCAGAGGTTTCTGCTCCTGGGCAATGATCGACGGATTTGTAGTCACACCATCAATGGGGTATAGATCAAACAGCCTCTCGATTTCCGGTATATTCGTTGTATCCAGCATATAAATCATTTTTCCAACCTCCTTTATCAGCTGTGCACAGTATCACATAATTCGGCCGCAATGGCAACGCTGTTCCAGTTACATTTTGGTTAAATCTTAAGTACTAGGAAAATCAGCCTCAATATTGTACAATAAATAGACCAGGGAGGTTGGCCTATGAAGAACCGGTTTAAGCTAGCGGCGCTGGATCTTGACGGGACACTGATATCAGCGCAGGGTGAATTGTCATCAGCGGTCAGACAAGCCATTGCCCAGGTGCAGGCCCGAGGAGTGCATGTGACACTGGCCACCGGCAGGCGGGTCTGCTGTACAGTGCCGTGGGCAAAAGAGTTGAATATTACCATCCCTGTCGTTGCCCACAACGGGGCTGTGGTGGTTGATCCCTATTCCGGTACCATCTGCCGCCAACGGGGAATATCCCTGCCGGTGGCTGATGCCTTAGTCCGGGAACTGCAAAGACTGAATCTGCCTCACCTGGTATATCGCGGTGAAGATCAAGGAGAGATGGGATTCCTTGCAGCCCGGTTTGCCTTGCATGAACCTGAGTTTCTTGCCTACATTGACAATCAGCTGGTAATAACGGAAAACCTCGCTTTGCAGGCAGACCCCATCAAGATCGCAGTCTTGGCAAAGGAGGATCAGATGCGCCAAGCGGTGGAAGGCTGGTATCACCGTTATCGTGATGTAACCAACATGATAACTTACCGATCCAACGGCTATATCGGTGTGGATTTTGTGGCACCAAATTGTTCCAAAGCTTCCGGCATTGGCTTTGTCTTGGACCGGCTTAAGCTTGATTTCGGTGACGTACTGGCCATTGGCGATGATTACAATGATCTGGAATTGATTCAGGCAGCAGGCCTAGGCGTGGCAATGGGCCATGCACCTGCAGGCGTCAAGCAGTATGCGGACTACATAGCGCCACCCGGTGATCAGGATGGAGCAGCCCATGTATTGACCAAATTTTTCCTGGGAGAAACGGAGTGAGGCGTGTGTCATCTTTATGCCTTGTCCCTCATCCACAATTGGCGCATAAGTGGCGGCAGTCGGCTGTCCTTGCGTACAGCAGCTTGCTGCCCTTTTCAATCAAGGAGTTGGTTGCCCAGCTGCTGAAAGAAGAAGGGCAGCCCTACCGTGACAGTGAATTATTGGAGCAAATCGCCTTGTGGGAAGCGGTGGGGGAAGCCGGGGACAGCCTGGTGTACTATGGACCAATGGCGGATTTCCCAGGGTTCATTGAGGAACTGCACAGGCTGTACTTTCGCTATGAATCCGGTCAGATCAGCTTCGAGCACCTTACTGCAGAGGCGCAGCAGGACTTGGAATTACTCTATAAATTGTATCTGCAGAAGCTGAGAGGCTATCATGTGCTGAACCAGGCCCAGCAAATAGAACAGGCTATCCGTTTCTGGCCAAAGTCCCGGCTGAATCAGGAAACCGATCATGTCAAGCTTTACTATCTCGGTGAGCTGACCCGGCTGGAGCGGCGCCTGATCGATGCAGTCTGCACAGGAAAGCAGGTTGAGCACGCTGCTTTCAGCCCGCAGGATGCAGTAATAAAAGCAGTGGTGGCCAATGCACCCGGGACAGAAGTAGAGCGGGTGGTTGAGGCGATTGTCGATCTGCTGAACAAAGGCGTTGAACCGCATGCGATTGCCGTTGTATCGCCGGATCTTGAGAGTTACCTGCCTATTATCACTCCGATGTTTACTCAATATGGGCTGCCGTGGCTGCCGCCAATGCCAAAACTTGGGGATACACCGATAGGTAAAGCCGCCGGCACCCTGCTGCGTTTGATGCATTCCGGCTGGGCCAAAGATGATTTGGAGCAGCTTACGGCACCCGGTTGGGGCCTGCCTTTCCGGTTGTCGCAGACAGAACACAAGGCTCTTCGGATTGCTCCGCCGACTCTGCTAAGCCCGGAACAGTGGCAGAACTACCTGGGCGAGCACCCGGGATGGCAGCGTGTGTTTGCAGTTCTACAGCCGCTTTATGCTGAAAAAAGAGCCCATCCTGTGCGGTTATACATAGACCGGCTGCAGCAAATCTTTGCCGAGTTTCCGCTGGTCAAATGGCCGGCTTTAGATCATTA
Source organism: Bacillota bacterium (assembly GCA_012520795.1). Classification (GTDB taxonomy): domain Bacteria; phylum Bacillota; class Limnochordia; order Darwinibacteriales; family DTU012; genus DTU012. Next base: position 19,621 of record JAAYNP010000088.1, on the reverse strand, counting down.
TCACTGGTCAGTTTTGGCCAAGTCCTACCACGGCCTGCAGCAGATCCTTTCCGATTTGAGCCTCTGCAGGCAGCCTGTTGGCCCCGATGCATTTGAGCAGATCTTCAATTCTGCCATCGACAGCTATTCTCTGCCGCAGCCGCGCAGTTTTTTGCAGCAGGTGTATGTAGGCCCCCCGGCCCAGGCAGTAGGCATGGGTTATCACACTCTTTTCTTAATTGGGGTTACCGAAGCGAGTTTTCCAAAACCGGCACAAAGAGACTGGCTTAGCAAACAACTGCTGCCGAGCGGTGATTATGAATTATACCGGCAGCTGCTGCGTTCTGCAGCCCATATCCAGCTTTCTTATGCTGAGCAGGATCAAACAGACCGCATCAATATTGCTTCACAGGTTTTTCCCCCGGAATTCACCCGGATCACAGGATACAGGCAGTATATTAGGCACGGCAAGCCGATTGCGATCGGCGATGGCGTTCTTGAGGATTCGGCTCTCATGGCCGATATCGCTGCCAGGCTTAAAAGAAGGCAGCTGTCGGTTACCAGGCTCAACCTGTATGCCAGCTGTCCGTTTCGGTTCCTATGCAGTGAAATCTACGGCCTTGAGGCGGAAGATGTTTTGGTTGACGACATTACGCCCCAGACTGAAGGTGCGTTGGTCCATGAAGCTCTGCGCTTATACTGGCAGCAGCGGCGGAGGGTACCCATTGATCAGATCCTGGCGGAACAGTACCAGGCAGCGGGGCAAAAACTGACCAAGCGAGTTATGTCCATGGTCTTGAATTTTGTGAGAAAGGACCAGGCATTGGTGGAAACCAGCGGCTATTATCCAGAACACCTCGAACAGAGTTTTGAAGGTATTGCTGTCCCTACTCGATCAGGGACGATTAGGCTCAGGGGTGTTATCGATCGGATTGACGTCGACCACGATGGCAACTATGTGATTTATGACTATAAAACCGGAGCCAATCCCAGTATCAGGCAGATAATGCAGGCGGAGAACCTGCAGCTGCAGGTCTATCTTCTTGCTGCAAGCAGTTTTTTGCCGGGAATGCCCCATGGGATTGCTTTTTACAGTGTTAAAGACGGCAGGCGGACCGGGCTGTGGCTGGAAACAGCCCATCAAAAGCTGGGCATAACTAAGAGTTCAGGTATACTGCCTCAAGGCGAATGGGGACAGCTGGCGAACAGTTTCCGCCAAGTTTTGCAGGACTATCTGGAACAGATTTTGAGCGGGCATTTCCCGATTGCTCCGGTGGATGATATTGTCTGCACGTACTGCCCTTACAAAGCAATCTGCCGAAAGGAGTAATGCGATTGGCCTATACCCCGACTCCCGATCAAAAGCAGGCGGTTGAAACGATTGATCGTAATCTGGTTGTTGTGGCCGGTGCTGGTTCAGGCAAAACGAAGGTACTGGTGGACCGGTATTTGTACCTGCTGCAAAAAGGTGTGCCAATCCAACGGATCCTGGCGATCACCTTTACCCGCAAAGCGGCCTTGGAGATGAAAGATCGGATCCGCAGCGGTATGGCGGAAATCCCCGGTTTGCCCGCCAGGTTAATTCACGATTTCAACCAGGCGCAGATTTCTACAATTCACAGTTTTTGCCAGCGCCTGGTTGCGGAACATCCCGATATAGCCTATGTCGATCCCCGCTTTCGCGTAGCTGAAGAGTGGGAAAGCCGCAGCATTTTATGGCAAGTTGTCCAGCAGCAGGTGGATTGGGCGTTGGCCAACAAGGATCCAGGCATTACAGCCATTCGCGAGACTTATCGCCAAACCCGGGACTTCGTCAGGGAGCTGGTGGAGATCTACCAACGCATCATCACCAAAGGGGTGCACACCTTCACTGCCGCCGACAGGTCCGACCATCTGCAGGCACAAGCATCCATCCTCCGCCAGGAGCTGCAAGGCAGGGTCCCAACCTGGCTGGCAGGTGTTGTGCAAGCCAAGCTTTCAGACAGCAAGAAGGCAGCAGTCGCTGAAATCGCCGCCCTGTTCCGGGAATTTGACGGCAGCTTGGAGGGGCAGCCCGCATTTGAGCAGGAAATTCTTGCAGATATGGCCCGCCTTTTAGGAGGTAAGTGGTCCAAAGAGCTTACGGCTGAAGTCCAGGAATTGAGAGCCTTGTGCAGCGAGCTGAGGCAGTGCCTGATCGATTTGGAGGCCAATCGAATTTTGATGGAGTTGGGCGGCTTCCTCACCATGATTGATCAGGAGTACCGGAACCGCAAGCGAACCAGCGGAATACTCGACTTCAATGATTTGGAACAGTTGGCTGTGGGGCTGCTTTCCGGTCCCGGTGTTGATCCGGTTTATCAGTTTCAACATGTGATGGTTGATGAAGCCCAGGATATCAATCCAGTGCAGAAACAGCTGATTGACTTGCTGACTCAAAGCCCGGAAACGAAGCTGTTTATTGTCGGCGACCCGAAGCAGTCCATTTACCGGTTTCGCGGTGCTCAAGTGGAAGTTTTCCTGGATTTGCAGGAAGAAATTCAGCAAAGTGGCGGGAAGCTGATTTCTTTAAATGACAATTTCCGTTCAAGATCCCAGCTGATTGAGTTCGGCAATCAGCTGTTCAGCCAGTTTTTTGCCAACGATCCCATCGGTTTTTCGGCGATGAACCCAAGGCGGGAGCCCGCAGCCCTGACAGCAGTTGATTTGTTGGTGACTGCCAAGGAGGAAAACCTCACCCAAGGGCGTGCTGCCGAGGCAGGTCAGATTGCCGCTTACATCCGCCATCTGGTGGATGAAGCGGGGTATGATTATAAAGACATTACGCTCCTGTTCCGTTCCATGGGCCCGGTTGGCATTTACGAGCAGGAGCTGCACAAGGCTCAGATTCCCTTTGTCAACCTTTCAGGGCGGGGTTTTTATGAAAGGCAGGAAATCCGGGACATCCTCAGATTTGCTGAATGGCTGCAGGATTCGGAAAACGGGATCGCTGAGGCCGCTGTGCTGCGCTCTCCGTTCTTTGGTGTGTCCGATGCCGGACTGTACTGGTACCGGGCGGGGAGGTATGATCAGATCTCCCCGGAAGATCGGGACAAGTTGGAGCGGGCTTGCCAGCTGTATCCCCAACTGCAGCAGGATTTGGTGCAGCTTACGGCCCCGCAGTTCCTGGAAAAACTGTTGGCGGCGACGGACTTTTGTCTGCACACCCTTTCGCTGCCCATGGGCAGCCAGCGGCTGGCCAATGTCCATAAGCTGAAAGATACCTGCTGGCAGCTTTGGGCCAAAGGTTATGTGTCTTTTATCGAGCAGCTGGCCTATATCGAAGCGTTCATTGAACAGCAGGGACGGGAAGGCGAAGCCTATTCGGGCCAGGAGAGTGCTGTGACCCTGATGACGATTCACGGGGCCAAAGGGTTGGAATTCCCGGTGGTGATCCTGCCTGACTTGAGCGGGTCGATGCTCCGGTTTGATCAGGGAAGCCTGCATTTTCATCCAGAATGGGGCCTCACGCTAAGGGATACTACTTGCCATCAGCAGATAAAGACAGTTCTAAAAGCAGAGGCGGTTGCGGAAGCAAAGCGCCTGCTGTACGTGGCGGTGACCAGAGCCAGGGAGAAACTGATTTTGGCGGGAATCGGGCAAACCTCGGACTATAAGCTTGAACCGCCTTTGGCCAATATGCGTTCATGGTGGGAATGGCTCCTGTTTGGGCTGGAACAGGTTGATTCAGATTTATTTCAGATTGTTACCGGCCTGGAACTGCCTCGGCCGGCTTCGGTGGAAACAGCCGCCGCGGAAGATCCTGAGCCTGTGGACAAGCCTAGGCTTGCGGCTGTGGCGCACTATGCCCCGGCCAGTTTTTCCGCCACGGCGCTGATGATTTACAGCCTTTGCCCGCGGCGCTATTACTACCGTTATATCCTGCGCGTGCCGGAACGTGTGTCCAGGCCGGCAGCCACGGGCACATCGGGCTTGGATCCGCTCCAGAGGGGTAATATTGTCCACCGTGTTTGTGAGCATGTTGCCAAGAATAGGGATGTGGACGAGCTTTTGGACTGGGCAATAGCCATGGAGGGCATAAAAATCAAAGACCGGCAACGGCAGGAATTGCGCGGAATCATTGACCGGTATCTTGACAGCGATTATTACCAGGGCAGCCGACAGCACCAGGTGGACCGGGAGGTGGAATTTGCGGTACCATTGGATCGCTTCGTCATAACCGGTACCGTTGACCAGGTGATCCATACCGAGCATGGATTAGTAATCGTTGATCTGAAAACCAATCAGATTGATGCCGGCGAGGTTCCCGCAGCTGCCGCTACCTACAGCTGGCAGCTGCGGGTTTATGCCTGGGCACTGCAGGCCGAGACCAGAAAACCAGTTGTCAAGGCCGGCTTATACTTTTTGTTTCCCGATCTCTTGTATTATGGGCCCGACAGCTACCTGGACACCAAGGCAACCGAGGAGTGGCTCGTCCAGGCCTGCCGGCAGATTCAGTCATGGGAGCAGGTTGGCGCCGAGGCTTTCCCCATGGGCTCCGATTGTCAATACTGTCCCTACGACTGTCAGCAAATTGAGCATACCCGGGCCAGTTTTGCAGAAATAACCGCCGGAATGGGCAAACTAGAATTCAAGCAATAAGCCTAGGTACGGAGGGATGGATGTGGATTTTACCTTCCGCAAGATCGCTGAGGGGGTCAACCTCTATCTATATGAAACAGACAAGTTTGCAACCGTAACCGTGAAAGTGTTTATCCAAAACAGCCTGGCACCCAAGACTGCCGCCGCTAACGCCCTGATACCAATGGTGTTGGTCCAGGGGACCAAGTCTTATCCCACCAGGATGTCATTGGCACGGGAAATGGAAAGCTTGTACGGGTGCGTCCTGGGGGCCGATATCGACAAGATAGGCGAGCGCCAGGTCATCGAGTTCTATTTTGACATAGTGGCACCAAGCCTGATTCCCAATGGCAGACAGGCCTTCAGGGAAGGGATGGCTGCTTTTGGCGAACTGATTGCCGAGCCGGCGGTGGAGGGCGGGGTGTTTTGCCATGACCATTTTCATAAGGAAAAGACAAACCTGATCAAAATGGTTGACGGATTGATCAACAACAAACAAGCCTATGCCGTGTGGCAGGCGGTTAAGAACATGTGCAGAGATGAACCGTTCGGCCTGTATAAATATGGCGAGCGGGTTCAAATCGAACAGTTGGAGCCGGTGCCGGTCTATGAACACTACCGGCAAATGCTGCAGTCGAACCCCATTGACATTTTTGCCGTTGGGCCCAATCTGAGGGATGTTCCGGAACTGATCAGTTCGTGGCCTTGGGAGCGGGCAGCGGTAAAAGAACTGCCGCCGGTGGTTGTCAAGGAGGATGTTAACGAACAGGAAATCTGGGAAACTCAGGATGTGCAGCAGGCGGTGCTGGTGATGGGTTACCGCACTGCCCAGCGCTATCTGTCCCCGGATTACTACGGGTTGTTGGTGGCCAATGGGATTCTGGGGGCATTCCCCCATTCGAAGCTGTTCATCAACGTGAGAGAGAAGGCAAGCCTGGCTTATTATATAGATTCGAGCCTGGAGGGGAGCAAGGGGCTGCTGATTGTTACTGCCGGTATTGCGCCCCAAACAGATAGGCAGGCTGTGGATATTGTCCGCAGACAGATCGCTGAGATCCAGGACGGGAGCATAACAGATGACGAATTAGCCCGGACCAAAGCCGGGTTGATCAGCGGGATCAAAAAAATGCTGGATGACCCAGGAGCTATTATTGACCGCAACTTGATTGGCATTGTCCACAATGAACTGCGTTCACCGCAGACTGTAATGGACAGGATTGCTTCCGTCACCAAAGAGCAAGTTCAGCAAGGAGCTCAGGGGCTTAAGCTTGACACCATCTACTGCCTTTCGGGGCAAAAGGGGGAGACTTGATGCAGCTTTTCAAAACAATTACGAATGATACTCTACACTGCGTTAAACTGGCCAACGGCTTGCCCATAATGATCCTGCCCAGAAAGGGATTTCAAAAGAAATATGCTGTATTTGCCGTCCGCTACGGTTCGCTGGATTCCCAGTTCGAAGTGGCGGGGAAGGGGGTAGTCAAAGTCCCGGACGGTATCGCCCATTTTTTGGAGCACAAGCTGTTTGAAGACGAGGCGGTCCCTGTCTTTGAACGGTTTGCGAAGTTCGGAGCCAGCGTCAATGCCTATACCAGTTACACTATGACTGCGTATTTGTTTTCCACCATAGACTTCTTCCCTGAAGCCCTGCGGGAGCTTCTGCATTTTGTCCAGAATCCTTATTTGACTGAAGAAAATGTTGCCAAGGAACGGGGGATCATTGAACAAGAGCTGAGGATGTATGAAGATCACCCAGGCCGCCGTATTTACCGCAACCTCCTCAATGCACTCTATCATCGGCACCCGATCCGCTTGGATGTAGGGGGGACGGTGGAGTCAATCCGGGATATCACCGTTGAGCTTTTGTGGGAATGCTACAACCTGTTCTACCAACCGGCAAACATGGCTTTGGCGGTGGCAGGGGATGTCGACCCCACCGAGGTGGCTGATATTGTGGGGCTTAAGATGGAAGAGTGGAAGTACCAAAGGCAGGAGGTCAAGCCTATCCTTCCCGATGAACCGGACCAGGTCAGCCAGCCGTGCGTTGAGCAGAGGATGGTCATTTCCCGGCCCCGGTATTACCTGGGTTTCAAGCAAACTGAGTACTGTACCGGTAAGGCTCTGCTCAAACAGCAGCTGGCCATGAATATGATCTGGCGCAGCCTGGCGGCAAAAAGCTCATCCGTGTTTGCCGGCCTTTACGACAGCGGGTTAATCAATGATTCGTTTGAGGCCAGTTTTCATGGAGCGCCCCAGTATGCATTTTCCGTGGCAGGCAGCGAAACAGATGACCCCCAAAGACTGGACAGGGAGTTAAGGGAGGCAATTACCCGGCTGACAAAGAGCCGGTTGAGCCCTGAAGAGGCCGACAGAATGAAACGCCACATTTTAGGAAACTACCTTGCGGCATTTAACTCACTAGATTACCTGGCTAATGGAATGATTGCCCATTTGTTCAACGGAACAGACTTTCTGCAGATACCAGAGGCCTTGGACAGCCTGACTGTTGATGAAGTCAACCTTTACTTGAGTGAAGCGTTCAAGCCTGAACAAAGCGCTGTATCAATCCTATTACCGGAGCAATAGGTGGGACGTTATGGAGAAACCTATTTTGAGGGAACAGTTGAAGAAAATGCGGGATCAGCTGGATCCTGCCTTGATTAGGAGCTGGAATCACAGCCTGCACCAGAAATTCTGGAGGTTGCCCCAATACCGCCAAGCACAGACCGTGATGCTTTACTTGTCATTCGGTAATGAAGTAGATACATGGCCGCTGTTGAAGCAGGCATGGGTTGACGGCAAACGGGTTTTGGCCCCAAAAGTGCGCCGCTACCCCAAGGAAATAGCGGCTGTGGAAGTCGCAGCCATGACTGACCTGGAACCGGGTTTTTGGGGGATCTATGAACCAGTCCGTGATCAGGGGGTCGATCCTGGAGAGATAGACTTGATTCTGGTCCCGGGATTGGCTTTCAACAGCCAGGGCTATCGTCTGGGTTATGGCGGAGGTTATTATGACCGTTTTCTGCCTCAAGTGAAGGGTTTTGCGGTTGGGCTTTGCTATCCGCCATTACTTAGAGAAATACCTGTTGAGCCGTGGGATCAGGCAGTTGATTGTGTCCTTGTCCCGTAAATTGGCAAAAAAGGATAATCTTGTCTGGATGCCGAAGGATAAAACTGTGTCTTGGGGCGGGCTGTTTCCCAGGGAGGTATAAAACATGGACTTTGAATGGATTAATGTACAAGCCGAAGAGTTAAACAAAGCACTGAAAGCACATAACCTGTTTTTCCCTGAACTGAGCCCGGTTCAATACCAAGCGGAAATCCCGGCTGATTTGGCTTCGGTTGTTGATCATACATTGCTCAGGCCGGAAGCCACCTATGAGCGGATTAAGGAGGAACTGAAGCTTGCCAGGGGTTACAACTTTGCCTCTGTCTGTATTCATCCCCGTTACGTTTCTCTAGCCGCTGAAATTCTTGACAGTACCGAAGTCAAGGTCTGTACCGTGATCGGTTTTCCCCTTGGGGCGAACACCACCCTGGTCAAAGTGAACGAAGTACGGGATGCACTGGCCGCCGGGGCTGAGGAACTTGACATGGTTCTACCACTGGGGGCACTGAAAAGCGGCGATTATTACAGTGTCTATGAAGATATCGTTTCAGTTAAGGCCGCAGCGGGTGATCGGACAGTGAAGGTGATCCTGGAGACTCCGCTGTTGACTGATGCGGAAATTGTCAAAGCTTCGCTGTTGGCTAAGGCGGCCAAAGCGGACTTTGTCAAGACAGCCACCGGTTTTGCCGGCGGGGGTGCCACTCTGGAGGCCGTGAAAATAATGCGGCAGGCTGTTGGTTTAAGCTGCGGCGTCAAGGCTTCCGGAGGGATCCGGGGTCCTCAGGCAGTGATTGCGTTTCTACAGGCTGGTGCCAACCGGATCGGTACCAGTGCAGGAGTTGCCATTGCCAACATGAGTGCAGGTGAGCAGCAATGAGGTTTAGAACCGGGCTCTATCTAGCCCTGATGGGGTTTCTTGTTTACAGCTGTTTTGGGACGGGGCAGGCTGCGGTCCCTTCATTTGTTGACTATCATTCTGCCAGCGCCGATCTAACGTGGCAGTACATCAGTAACGGTGTGGAACAGCATGTGGTGGGTGTTTTCTCTGTTACACTGCCGGACAAATTCAGCCTGCGGATCAATGATCCCACATTTGCGTGGCAGAGGATTAACGGCTGCGGCGACCAGATCGCAGTGTTCCTCAAAGGCGGGCAAATCGAGTACAAATATGAATCTGTCCAGCCATTCACTGTCTATCAGGCACTGTTTGGCGAACTGATTACTGCCGGCAGTAAAGCAGTGGCATATTTGGGCGATGAAATGGTGGGGGGCCGCTTGGTGGCCCGTTATCAATGTGCGGACTCTGTTACCTATTGGTTTGATCAGGAAACAAACATCCCCTTGAGGATCACAGATGAAAGCGGCCATAATATTCTGTCGCTGCGCCAATATCAAGTTGATGCTTATCACAAACAAGGAGTGGAGTTCTTTACTTTGGCTGTCAAGCGGGAGAACTGGAGCGGCACCATAAGAATCGGCAAAATCGAAGGGCATTGGTTCCCTTTGGAGTTGAGTGTCAATGATACCCAGTCAGAGATTGTGATCAGTTTTGAGAACTGGCGCATTGATCAACAGCCGCTGGCCCTTAAGGATTTGGAGCAGCTGGGGCATTTATTGGTCCAGGGCGATGCCGCTGCCCAACAGGGCGATCATCAGCAGGCGATCTACTATTACCGCCAGCTTTTGAACATTGATCCATATTATGTCCCGGCATACAAACAACTGGCCCTCAGCTACGGAAGCATTGGCAGCTATCTTGGCGCAGTTGAGAATTACCAGCAGTGGTTGATGCTTGAGCCGGGCCATCCTGCAGCAATGAACAATCTGGCCTATACATACATGCTTATGAAATCGAATCTGGCACAGGCAATCAGCCTTGCTTATCAGGCTGTCAGTCTGGATCCGCAGCCGAGCTTTTTGGACACCCTCGGGTATGGCTATTATTTGGTCAATGATTATGACAAGGCCCTTTATTACCTGCTTCAGGCAGAAGCAAAAGCCGGCCAACAGGAACTGCCGGAGATTTACGATCATCTGATTCTGGTATACGAAGCGATGAATGATCAAGCTCAAGCCGGCCTATACCGGGATAAATTACTAGTGCTTAATGTCGGTGAATAGAATGGAGCATTATTTTACTCCCAAGCCACAATCGCAGCATGAGCCATTCCAGTTTACGGTGGAGCTTTTTGATCGTGAATTCACATTCATGACCGATGCCGGAGTATTTTCCAAGACAGAAATCGATCCTGGAACACTGCTTTTAATTTCGGCACTGCCGGTCAAGGCGGGCGATCGGGTGCTTGATCTTGGTTGTGGCTATGGCCCAATCGGCATAGCCGCAGCTTATTTGGCCGGTCCTACAGGAACAGTTGATCTGATTGACATTAATCAGCGGGCGGTTGAGTTGGCTACGATGAATGCTGCCTTAAACGGATTGCACAACATCCGTGTGTGGCAGAGCGACGGGTTTGCGGCTGTTGTCGGCAGTTATGACTGGATTGTTACCAATCCACCGGTTAGAGCTGGGAAAAAAGTGATCTATCCCATGCTTGAACAGGCTTATCGGCATCTACACCCTGGCGGAGGGCTGTTGGTGGTGATCAGGACCAAACAGGGAGCCAAAAGCATGGAGAAGAAGTTGGATTCTGTTTTTGGCAATGTGGAGACGGTGAAAATCAAGAAGGGGTACCGTGTTTTGAAAAGTATTAAACCCTAACCATTTTCTGGGAGGGGTTTATTCTGTGTAGGAGGGTAAATGTGTGGCCGAAGCTGGCGATCAATCTGGTAAAGCTTCAGCATAATACTGAAATCATCACTGATATGGTCGAACTAGTTGGTGGAGTTGTTTTTGCAGTCACCAAAGTTGTAGGCGGTGATCCCCGGTGTGCCCGGGCAATGCTTGCCGGAGGGGCATTGGGCCTTGCCGACTCCAGGTTGCAAAACATCCGCAGGCTGCGCCGGGCTGGAATTGACGCCCCGGTGCTGCTGCTTAGGTCTCCAGCCATGTCGGAAGTGAGGGAAGCTGTGCAGCTTGCCGATTTAAGCCTTAACAGTGACAAGACAGTCTTGCAGGCTTTGAACCGGGAAGCTGCCTTGGAGGGCAGAATCCATCAGGTGATTCTCATGGTGGATTTGGGTGAGGAAAGAGAAGGCGTGGCGCCGGAAGACTTGCCTTCGCTTGTGGAATTTGCCCGGGGGCTGAAGCATCTGAAACTTGTGGGCATAGGAACCAATTTTGCCTGTTTGAACAGAGTCTGGCCGTCTCAGCCAAAACTAAAGGCTTTGGTTGATTTATACCATCGAATCAATGACGGGAGCATGATTTACTTATCGGGCTCAAACAGCAGCAGCCTGCACTTGCTTGTGAACAATCAATGGGATCAGCCGCTCTTTGCAATCAATCATTGGCGGATTGGTGAAAGCCTTTTTCTGGGGTGGGATTTAGTGACTGAACAGCCGCTACCCCAGTGTTATCCCGATGTATGCCGGCTCGAGCTTGAAGTGATTGAGGTTAAACCGGATACAGACAGGCACCGGCAGGCTGCAAGGGTCCTGCTGGCGGGTGGTACAGAAGAAATCGGCTGCGGTGTAATCATGCCGGTTGGCCAGGACGTAAGGATTGTGGCCGCCAGCAGCGATCACCTGGTTGCGGTTGTGGAAGGGGAGCATAAGATTGAAGTGGGCAGCACATTAGCCTTTAGCCTGGACTATCAGGCTTTGCTGGCGGCAGCAAATTCCGGTTATGTTACCATTGAGTACTTGGATTGGTTGTCTTAGCTGAAAATGTATGATATCATATTACAAGTTTATAACCTTAATTATGATGGAGTACGGAGGTAATGTCATGGAAACAGTGTGGCAGCGCCGGGTGGAGAGTGCAGTAAAGAAGGCTATTCTGTGCAGTGTTTTTGCAGGGTTTAATACCAATGTCGATGCGGTGGTGCATTGTAACGGCACAAGTATTGCCAGCTTGTTGCAGGATCCGGATGTGTCGCTGGACGCAGCCAATGCCCTTGATGTAAGCCAGATCGAAACCATTCGGGAAAAAAATGAATTTGTAGCAGTTCTAAAGGATGCGCTTGGAAAAGGTAAGTCCTTTTATATTATCCTTGAAAACCTTGAACTGCTGGACTGGCTGGATCAGGTATTTGCGAATCGGCAGGAGCTCATGGGCGGTCAGGCAGGGATCATTGCCAACCAAATGGCTGCACTGGAAGCCAAAACGATTGCCTACACATCATTGTTGTCCAAGAAACAGGCGTCACTGTTTTTCCCAGAGGTGCTTTATCCCGTTTTTGAAGAGGATCTGCAGTTAATACCAGTTCATCAGGCCTATAACCCTGAAGACCAGCTGAAGATCAATTGGATTTTTGAGTATGCCAAAGGAATTGAGTTTGATTTCGGCGGCGAGAAGATCGTTACCCCCAGAGCCAACCGGGTGATTCTGGCAACCAGGCCGCCCGGTGTTGTGATGGGTTTTGCCGGTGAAATCCATGAACACCTACCGGAGTTGGGCAGTAAGATTAATGTTGGGTTTTTGGCAGGCTACCACTACGCTCCCAGTGAGGAACCGGACCTGACGGAGTATTTGAATGAGATTACCAACAGCATCCGCATGCTGAGATCGGGCAACCCCAATGTTCATCTCCACTACGAGTACGTGCCTATGAAGGATCAAGAAGATGAAAAACGGGTGTTGACCACCATCAGCCGGGAGTTTGACTCATTCGGCATCAATGAAAACGAAATCCGGCGAGTTCTGGAGGGATTCGGGTATCTGGAAGAACGCAGGGACATCGATGAAAACGAGCGGGCGTTTTCCCTTTACCGGGGAGCCTTGCGGCTTATGGGGCAGCTGCATTTCTCCCGCTTCCATATTCACAACCTGGGCTATTATGTGCTGATGCTGAAAAAACCCTATCCAGTCGCACCTGAGGTTGTCCGGGACTGCTGTTTGTTTGGCTCGTCCGTCAATGCCATCAAGGCCAAATACGGAGGGTATGTAATCAAGGATCAGCTTCCCGAGGCCGTTGAGTTTGGCCTGTCAGATTTGGGCTTAAGGCAGCTGAGGCTGTTTTATGAAGAAGCCAAGGCGCTGGGGCTGGATATTCCGGATTATTTCTGCGAAGAAGGTATTTGGGACCATGACGACTGTTATGTGCTGGTTGTCCCCGCACATGTGATCCCCAACCCGGTGAGTACGGTGGGCATGGGTGACACAATTTCATCATCCTGTTATGCCAGCGAGTATTCAAGCGTTTTGGCAAGCCGCTAGGTTTCAAGAATCATGCTGTTGTCAAGGGTTTTGATCAGACGGTCAGAACCCTTTATTTTGGTAATGGGCGAGTCACAGCCGGGAAAAATTGAAAATAATAGAGGAAAAAGCAACCTGTTCACGAATGTTTTTAGTGTTGGGAGAAGCGATCCGGTGTCTTGATAAAGTTAGACCGGACCGTACTGTGTGTGAAAACGAGTAGGAGGGTATAGCAGCGTGCGCGTATTGATTCTGCATCAGGCTGAACCAAAAATGAGCGAGTGGGCAAAAAACCTGCAAGGCGCCTTACAGAACCAGAAGTGCCAGGTGAACTTGATTGATACAAATTATGGAAGTGCTGCACCGATCAGTACAGCCCCATACGATTTGGTTGTGGTGATGACGACATTCAGGGGTCTGTGGCGCCCGATAATCCCCATTGCCGTAGACGAGCTTTTGAAACGGTGCACAAGGTTAGAGGGGCGAAGAGGGATAGCCATTGTGGCAAACCGGGTTAGCGCCGGCAGGGCGCTCCGTTTTCTGATGCATTTGATGGAAGTGCAGGGGATGATTGTGGAAGATTTTGCCACAGTGCGCTCAGCCAAAGAACTGCCTCAACTTGCAGAGCGTTTTGCCCGGCTCGGGCGGCGCGACTAATAATAACCGGCCTGGTTCTCAGTTGTCAAACCCTGATTATTTGGCAGAGGGCTGCGAAGCTGCAGCCCTTTTTTCGTGCCCGTGGCGCCGGTTACTTTATTTGATTGGCAATCGTGAAGCGATAGCTGCCGGATTCCAGGTGGTAAACCGCCTTTCCCTCCTTGTATTCCAGGAAAACAATGCCCGGTGCCTGCCCTGCCGGTACCCCGTTTTCGGCTACGGCTTCCTGGCTCTCAGCGGGAATGGAGATGGTAGCAGTAGTGTTGGCCGGGACGGTGACACAAATCTCCAGTTGATCACCTATATACTGCCAGCTGCTTTTAATCCTGCCGTAGGCGGAATCATAATAGCCCTTGGCGAAAACCATCTGCCGGTCAGGATCGGGAGTTGGTTTCAGGAAAAAGTGCTTAAAGCCCGGATACTGCCTGTCCCTTTGGATCCCCAGCGAATAGGCGATCAACCACTGGCCCACTGCTCCGAACGAATAGTGGTTGAACGAATTCATGCCGTTGTGCCCGCCAAACCCCTTTTCTACGGTGTAGCCGTCCAGGCGTTCCCAAATCGTGGTTGCGCCGTGAACCACTGGATAAAGCCATGACGGATATGCCGTTTGCTGCAGAAGCCGGTATGCTTCGCGGTTGGCATTGGCATTGGACAGGGCTATACTGATCCAGGCGGTGCCGATAAATCCGGTCATCAGTGTGTAAGCTGGGCGGATGATCCCTTGATCATCCAGGTTTTCCCGGCGGACGGTTTGTACAAGATGGTGTTGGGCATTTGGGATCGTATCATCAGCAAATGCGCCCAGGGCCAGGCCTACTGCATAGGAAGTCTGGGTATCGATCAGTGTCCTGCCGTCAATACCGACTGTCCGGTATGCTTCATTGACAAAATGCCTGTTAAAAAACTGTTTGCGCTGTTCATATCTGGCCCGGAAACGGGCTGCATCTTCAGTCAGGCCCAGAATCTCTGCAGCTTCGGCCATGATTTTCAAATCATAGATGTGATAGGCTGTGGCTAGAATATGAGTCTCATTCTTGCTGTTTTCGGGTCCGAGCCAGTCTCCCAGGAGGCTGTCTGTAATCAGGCCGTCAGGGATGGTAACAGTGTCGAGATAGTTCATATATGCTTTCATCGCCGGGTAATGCTCCTCCAGGAACCGAGGATCGCCATACTGCTGATAAAGTTCCCACGGAATCACAATCCCGGCGCTTCCCCACAGCAGGCCTCCGAAACCTTCTCCGTACATAGGCGCTGTATCGCCGAACCTGCCGCTGGCAGCCTGGGTATCCCTCATATTCCCCATGTGCCTGGCCAAAAAGCTGTGGCATTCGGCGATATACACGGCGGTTCGGGAGAATACTGAGATATCGCCGCTCCAGCCCATCCGTTCATTGCGCTGCGGACAGTCGGTGGGGATTGATAGGAAATTCCCCAGGGTGGACCAGGCAATATTTTGCCACAGCCGGTTTACCAAGGGGTTCGAGCTCTGATAATCCGCTGTCAGCCTCGGAACCGAGCTGATGACTAGTCCTTGGACTGCTTCCAGGGGAAGCGGGGACTCAACCCCGGTGATCTCGACATAGCGGTAGCCGTGGAAAGTGAAACAAGGTTGGATAACCTCCCGGCCGCCTTTGGCTGTATAGATGTCGAGGGAATGGGCGGCCCGGTAATTTTCCATCATAACCATGCCGGCATTTGCCCCTGATTCCGGCAGATCGGGGTAGAGCATCTCACCGTAACGCAGGGTGATTCGGGTTCCGGGACGCATGTTTGCGATGGTTATCCGCGGGATGCCAACCATGTTCTGGCCCATATCGTAGACAAACACTCCCGGCCGGGGCTGGTGCATTTTCCGGGCGGTAAGGGTTGTGAACACTCGTGGGCTGGGCCCGGTTTGCCCCACCAGTTTCAGTGCTTTATAATCAAATTCAAAGGTGCCTGAATAGTCGGTTGTGACCTTGCCGAGGAAGGCTGTCCCCTCCAAGGGTACTTCTTGGGCCGGCTTCCACCGTGAAGCATTATAGCCGGGCAAGGACCAGCCGGCTACGGTTTTCTTTTTCTGGGCATCATAGACTTCACCCTGGAAGAAACTGGAATAGACAATAGGCCCGTCATTGTAGTATTGCCAGGTACGGGGATCGCTGATCACGGTCTGCCTGCTTCCGTCCGCGTAGTCAATGACCAGCTTGGCTAGGAGCGACTGCCGATCACCGAAATAATTCCAGTTACGGCTGTTGTAGCTGATGTACCCGCTCCACCAACCCTCCCCCAACAGCACTCCAATGGCATTGCCGGCGCCCTTGTTGATCAGTTCTGTAATATCGTATGTTTGGTACATATGAGTGCGATCGTATTGGGTGAAATCGGGAGTGAAATAGAAATCCCCCACCTGCCTTCCGTTGAGGTAGGCCCTGTATACACCGCGGGCGGTTATGTACAGGCGGGCCCGGCTGATCGGCTGATCATGGGCAGTGAACTCAGAGCGGAGCATTGGCATGGAATTGCGGCTGGGATTGGCTGTAATCAGCATACCATTGGTGCCTCCGTCAAGTGTATAACAGCCGCCGCTGACAGTCAGGCCTGAGGCGGGGCTATCAGCATGATCCTTAAAGATCCCGTCATACGGTGAACAGTACAGATCTTCTTCAAATAAAACCGCACTGGGGCTGCGGTAATTCGCAATGACAAAACCGCGGAATTGGGCTTTTTGGCCTGCATCCAGTGCAAAACCGATGTCTGCTGCCATGGGAAAGCTGATAAAATCATAGCCAGCCCGGCTGGGATCGATGAGAGGATTGATGATCAAGTCCCTGACGATGCAGTTGCTCTCATCACGCCCGTTCAGATAAATGGTCAATACTCCGGTGAGGCAGTCAATCTCGATGTGGTGTTCGTCATATTGATTGTCCCTGTTAATCAGTCCGTGGGAAACAGGAAGCGAAACCAAAGGGCTGTCCGGATGATCATCGGGGTGATAACCTACCCGGTAGAGATGGAGCTGCGCCCTGCCGGTACTGCTTTGTACCAGATCGCTGATATCCAGTTCCAGCTTCAGGTAACTCTCGTCCTTGCCGCGGGCTAGGTTGTAGATGTTCTTGCTGCTGTCCATCAGCCGAGGATCGTTGGCGCCGAACACAATACCTGCTTTGGTGCTCCCCGGCAGCAGTTTTTGCTTGTATTTCAGGCGAAACACCGGAAACGCCTGGGAATAAAAGGGCAGATCCTGGCCTGTGCCCCCAATCCATTTGGCGCCATCCCATACGCCCATGGTTGGATCCATCAATCCTGTTTCAAACCAGGACTCAGCGGAAACTGGAGCGCCGTTTTGATCCCATACTGTAACAGCCCATGTATAGCGGGCAGCGGCCTGCAGCGGCCTGCCGCCGTAGGGAATCCCTACGGAGATCCCGCTTGCCACTTTACCCGAGTCCCAGACCACTTCTTGTTTGGGGCTGTGGACTACAATCTGATATGCAGCCTGGTGATGGCCGCGGCTTTTGGGCGGAGCCTGCATCTGCCAGCCAAAGCGGGGCCGGGGCGTATCGATGCCCAACGGCTGCTCCAGGTATTCCACAGTCAAGCGCACCAGTCTGGTACTTGAATGCATTCTGCAGACACTCCTTTTCATGACTAGAGTTGCTGGACAACATCTTCTGCATCACAGCCGCTCTTACCTGCAGGTGGCATCGGGCAGTAAAAAAACTGCCAACAGGTAGTGATTGTCTTGGCAGTTGCTGGTTTGGCCCGGAGTTCAGCTGCGGCGATAAGCCGGCGGCAGGGCACGTTTGTGTCTGGAACGTTCATGCAAGCTTTCAATGATTTCCCGGTCGCGGTCCGGTATTTGCCGTCCCTCGAGGTAGGCATCGATCTCTTGATAGGTTGCACCGATCTCGGCTTCATCGGTTTGACCGGGCCACAGCCCGGCAGACGGCTGTTTGGCCAAGATTTGTTCCGGGATGCCCAGGATATCCGCCATGGCATAAATCTCTCCCTTGGTGAAGTCAACCAAGGGTAGGAGATCGCAGCCGCCGTCGCCGTATTTGGTGAAGTAGCCGATGAAATATTCTGCCTTGTTATCTGTCCCTACCACAAGGTAATTCAGGGCATTGGCAGCGGTATACCATGCACACATCCGCAGCCTGGCTCTTAAGTTGGCATCAGCCATTCTGCGGCTCGGCTCCCTTGACTGACCGCAGCGCTCAAGCTTGCGCCATACTTTCTCAATCATGCTTTGATGCTCGTGGGTCAAATCCAGCTCAAAGGCGTCAAGGCCGAGTTTTTTCACCACCAGCCGGGCATCGATCAAATCTTGGGGGTCTGAACTGATGGGAATAATCACTCCCAGTGAATTCTGGGGGCAGGCCCGTTTAATCAAAGCGGCTGCAACAGCCGAGTCAACACCTCCGCTGACGCCCACCACCAAGCCCTTGGCATTGGCGGCTTTCACCTGTTCCTGCAGCCATCCGGCAATTTTGTCGATTTCTTGACGCAGCACGGTTACACCTCCAGATACTGGTCAACTTCCCATTGATGCACTTGGCTGGTGTACTCGTTCCAATCCTGCATTTTTGCCCTCAAGAAATAGGTGAGGATGTGATCGCCGAGCGCCGATCTGATGACCTGGTTTTCCTGTAGGGCTTCAATTGCCTTTTCCAAAGAACCGGGCAGACAGGAGATGTGCAGTTGCTCCCGTTCTTCTTCATTCATCAAATACACATTTTTGCTCAGTGACGGAGGTGGTTCGATTTTATTCTTGATCCCGTCCAATCCTGCCTTGATGATCACCGCAAAAGCAAGATATGGGTTGCAGGACGGATCAGGGGAACGGAGTTCGATACGGGTATTGGCTTTGCGGCTGGCTGGAACCCGGACCAGCGCGGACCGGTTGTGAGCCGACCAGGATATATATACCGGAGCCTCATAGCCGGAGATCAATCTTTTGTATGAGTTGACCAAAGGGTTGGTGATGGCTGTAAATCCGGGTGCGTGGTACAAAAGCCCCCCGATAAAATACAATGCTGTCTTGCTCAGCTGATACTGCTCGTCCGGATCGTAAAAGACATTGCTGCCGCCGCGATCAACCAACGACAGATGGGTGTGCATTCCGGAACCTGCCATATTGTAGATTGGCTTTGGCATAAAACTGGCAATCAAGCCGTGGCGGCGGGCCACAGTCTTTGCGACAAATTTGGCCGTTGCGATGCGGTCGGCGCTGTACAGAGCGCAATCGTATTTAAAGCCGATTTCATGCTGCCCGAAGGCAACCTCATGGTGCGACGCCTCCACTTCAAAGCCCATTTCTTCCAGGGCGACCACAATATCCCGGCGTGCAGTCTCGCCGCTGTCAACAGGGCCCATGTCGAAATAGCTGGCTTTATCAGTGAAGGCAGGGGTTGCACGCCCTTGATCATCCAGCGGGAACAGGAAAAACTCGAATTCAGGGCCGGCCATGACTGAATAGCCCAGATCGTCGGCTTCTTCCAGGACTTTTTTCAGAGCGTAGCGGGGATCTCCCACAAAAGGCTGTCCATTGGGATAGTACACATCACAGATTAACCGTGCTTCCCTCAGTTCCGGATCGCACCAGGGAAAAACCGCAAATGTATCAAGATCAGGGCGCAAGTTCATGTCCGATTCTTCAACGCGGGCATAACCTTCAATAGACGAGCCGTCAAACATGATCTCGTTATCAAGGGCTTTCGGCAGCTGCCTGATGGGTATGGCCACGTTTTTTACCACCCCAAGGATATCGGAAAACTGCAGGCGGACAAACTTGATTTTCAGTTCTTTCGCCAGAGCGAGAATGTCTGATTTGGTTTTGGCCATGGCTGCTCGTTCCTTTAATGAAAATTTTAATCTTATGCAATAATACCACTAAGCAAAGGCCATTGTCAATTGATGATAGAGGAATTGACGGTGTCAACTTTTTGTAGGATAAGCCAACTTTGATCATCCTTTTGGAATAGAGCCCTAGAAAGGATAATAGCCGTTTTGAAGCCCTCTTAGGCAATTTTTTT
>JAAYNP010000087.1 GCA_012520795.1 Bacillota bacterium | reverse complement strand
GATATATCTCAAAAACCGATGTCTTTGAGTTCATCCGGTACGCCGGGGAAACCATAAGACGCTGTCTGGATGGAGAAAGCAAGTACGGCGGCGGTACAGGGAACCGTCCCCCTGTATCGCATGAAAGGAGGAATTAGAACTAAAATGATTACCAAATTCCTTGGCATGGACATCTCATCAAAAGACCCAAAACGCCTGGCATTCTTTTACCGGGATATCCTGAACCTGACAATGCCGGCAATATAGCCATACTTCTTTTACAACGAAGGATTGACATGGAATAAAGTGGCTGGGATTATTGCCTGTCTCGTAGGCCTGGGGCTTATCAGAGCGTGACAGGGTCAGCTTAGAAAACAGAAATGGGTGATCAAATGCTAAGAGATCTTGTATCGCAAGTTGTCAATGATCAGATCAAGGCAGCATATTTGCCGGTAGAGCGCTTAACTGATCTAAAAGCGGACATACTTCGGCTTGGAGAAACAGAGCGCTTGAATGGAATGCAGAAAGGCATTATTAATTCGCGATATGTCTTTGATTTTGCCGAGTACGGTTTTGTCCCCAGATCTATTGTCACAGTGGCTGTTAAGCATGAATTGGTAGGGATGACCTTCACTTACCAGGGTAAACGCGTAACTGATTTCTACTGTGTAGGGCAGGCCTGGGTCAAGGACAAAATGAAGCAGATATTCACTGAGAACGGATACAATTTTGAATACATCTACTGGCTGCCTCAAAAAATGCTGGCTGTGAGTTCGGGACTCGCGGAGTACGGCAGGAACAACATCGCTTATATCGATGGATGGGGCAGCTTTTTTGAACTGCAAACATATATAACGGATGCGCCCTGTGGTGAGGACTACAGTTTCCGCGATGTCTGCATGATGGAAATATGTGATGAGTGCGGGGCGTGTATCAAAAACTGTCCTACCGAGGCTATCAAGGCTGACAGGTATTTGATAGACAGTGAAATCTGCCTATGTTACATGGTCGAATCGGGAGAGCCGTTCCCCGATTGGCTGCCGAAGAGTATCGTGCATTCGGTTTACGGCTGTTACAGATGCCAGGATGTCTGCCCCAAGAACAGGCAGGTTCTTGCCGAAATCACAGAGACAATAGATTTCAGTGAAGCAGAAACTGCGCTGTTCCTTGCCGGGGCCAAAAGGAGTGATCTGCCCCCTTCGCTTGTGGAAAAGATCGACAGGCTTGGTATGCAGGACTGGCGTTTGGAAACCATGTCGAAGAACTTAGCAGCCATGTTGGCTCAACCTGTGTGATGCAGAACAGCTGGAATCCTGCCCCGACGGAGTGATAGCAGTGAGCACGATGGCTGTAGAGAAGCTATATGAAACGGTTTCTTGAAGTTTTGGATTAATACATAAAGTATACTTGTAATCCTATGCAGCAAAGATTACAAGGATAATTATAATCTTTGTTGATCGTTTACATTTCTATGGACCACCAAAGATTACCAAAAAATACGGGAATAGAGGTATCTGACCGGAAAACAGGTGTGAACAGTGATGGATCAGCAGAAGCTTGAAAGATGTTTTCGTTCGTTGGATCGTTCGTTTTTTGTCGATGATAACGTGAAGCAATACGCCGATCTGGATCTTCCTTTGCCCATAGGCTTCGGGCAGACAATTTCACAGCCCAGTCTTGTTCTGG
>JAAYNP010000144.1 GCA_012520795.1 Bacillota bacterium | reverse complement strand
TTCCAACTACGGAAAATAGAATAATTGACCATCGTACTTATCGCATAGTCAAACGGATCATTCATATCAAGTTCATCAAACACTACAAACTTAAATTCTTGTCTAAGCGTATTGTCCATTTCTAAATAAACATCAATTGTTACTGGACCTGCGCCTACTAATGAGACTAAACCAGTTTCACTAATTGTTGCAATATTCTCATCTGAAGTTTCATAAATTACTTTTTCATCTCTTATTTGATAAGGTACAACATTGACATTTAATTGGAAAGTATTGCCAACATAAAAGTCAGAATATGTGCGATTAACCGGAACGAATTCTAAGTATGGATCTGTTGTTATTGACAACATAAACGAATCGTACACATTTGCATTATCTCTTGCTCTTAATGTAATTAATACATCCCATGATTCAAGACCTTTAATTGTTGCTCCATTAGCTTCAATTACTGGCGTATTTGAGTAGCGCCAACTAACTGTATTATCACTTAATTCCCTTGGATAAATTACATACTCAATTGTATACTCAACACCAACTTCTATCTCATCTATTTTATTAGTGATTTCAATTTTAACCGGAACTCTTGGATTATAATCTTCTTCAGTTAATACATCTTCACTATTGGCATAGAAAGCCGCCAGCTCACTATTATTAACATTTTCAAATTTATTAATATCGATTGTTTCTCCCCAATAGTTTAAGTTCAAATCTAAACCATGATTTTCAACTGTTATTAAGGCCGTTTCATAACCACTTAACTTATTAAATCTTAAAACCTTTCTAATATCAGCAACATTATTTCCTTGACCTAAATTAATATCTAAACCTACTTCAATATTACTAATTTCATTCCACATTACATCAATAATTGTTGCTGCATCAAAGTTTTCAGTTGATGATATTTTAATTCCTAAATTCCCACCATCAATGATATTTCCTTTTATGTAGTTGCTTCCTTTTTTAAGCCCTGTAATTACAATCGCTTGATTAATATTTCCAATGATTTCATTATAATTAACATGCGCATTAGAAACGCCCTCTAACTTAATAATTGTACTAGCATTAATTTCTGTAAATTTATTATTGATTACTTTAACATTATCAGTGTTACTTGTATTGGATACAGTTCCACCTTTAATTGTAAAACCATCAATTGTAACATTACTACTAGCAATTACAACACTAGTATTAAGCGTTACTTCGCCTTGCGCTCTTAAATTAATTCCTCTATCAATTACTACTGGACTATTGTAGCTACCAGGATAGACAAGAATTTCAGTATTATTTACAGACTCAGCAATCGCTTCATCAATATTATTAAACAAGTTCACTCCATATTCTAATGTGAAATCTAAATATGTAATTGAATCTCCTTCGCCTTTAGTGCTATCTACAGCCATAATACTTGAAACTGTTATGTAAATTACTCTCGTAAGTTCTTGGTTGCTAAGTGAAGTAATTTTTATACCTGCACTACCAGGACCAACTGCCGTTACTAAACCAGTATTTAAATCTACACTTGCAACCATCGGATTTAATGATTGATAAAAAGCAGTAGGATCTGCATATACTGGATTTAAAGTTAAAGATAATTGTTGCGTTTGTCCTAGTAACATTTTTTCACTGCCTACAATTGTAAAATCCACTGGTTCTGTTACCACATTAACAATGTACTCTTCAGTAATGCTTTCATCATTTTTATTAGTAATTGTTATCACAACTTGGCCTGGACTTACCGCTATAACAAGCCCACTATCACTAACTGTCGCAATGTTTTCATCAGCACTTTCATATGATGCGTTAGCAACTAAATCAGGAACTTGATGTTGATCTCCAGCATCTAAATGCACTTCAGTAACTAATCCTTCTAATTGCGTAACTGTTACTTCTACTTCTTTATAATTAGTTGCATTAACTTTAGATACAACTTTAACTACTGCAGTACCTTTGTTGATGCCCGTTAATTTACCTTCGTTAGAAACCGTAACAATATTTTCGTTTGAAGAAACATAAGATACACCTAAATGAATATTTGTTTCTACATTTAACTGTAGCGTTGATTCTCTGCTAAGTGTTACACTCTCATCTACTGTAATTGTCGTTCCTTCTGTAACCGTTACTGTTACTACTCCTTTAATTCTTTCATTTTCTTTTGATGTTACTGTAACATCAACGGTTCCACCACCAACAGCTGTAATGTTGCCATTAGCATCAACCGTTACGATATTTGTATCAGCAGAACTAAAGTTTACGCCTGTATCAAAACTCTTAACAACATTTAAAAGACTACTTTCTCCTACCATTAAAGTTAGTTCGCTTGGAACTGTTATAGTCTCGCCTTGTTCAATGCGTACTGTAATAGTCATAGTAACATTCTTATCGCTTTTAGATACTATTTTTAAAAAACTTTGTCCTTTTTCATGACCTATGATAACTCCATTTTCATCAATAGTAAACATCGTCTCGTTCAACGACTCAAATAGCAATCCTTTTTTATCATTAGTTTCAAAGTTTAGTTGAAAAGGTTCGTTCGTATATACAGTTATAGATTCATCAACCGTAATCTTAATTTTCGTCTTACAACCAACTAAAAGAATCGCTCC
Source organism: Bacillota bacterium (assembly GCA_012520795.1). Lineage (GTDB taxonomy): Bacteria > Bacillota > Limnochordia > Darwinibacteriales > DTU012 > DTU012. Next base: position 4,578 of record JAAYNP010000144.1, on the reverse strand, counting down.
AATCATTAATATTAAATAAGTTAATTTTCTCATGCTTATCACCCTTTTATAACACTATTTTCTATTAGCAGATTGACCATATTTTTTAAGTCCTTCTATTAAATTTGAAACCCCTGGTGTGAACACTGAAACTTCAATCGTTTCAATTGAAGATTGTTTATAAGATGCAAAATCACCAAAGGCTTGTATCTCAAGTTCATAAGTTCCATAATCAAAATCAAACTGATAAGAGTTTGTTGTTGTTCTATACTTTTCTCTACCATTAACTCTAATCGTATAATATTCAGCGTTAGGAACTGCATCAAATTTTAACATTTTATCTTCGCCAAAATAAAAGTGACTAGGCTTAGTTAATATTTCTCTTGTATCTGGATATGGTGAAGGTGGCAATTGTGCTTCTAAGTTTCCATATAAGAAGAACATACCATTAGCAACGCTTCTTAAACTAAGCGGATTATCAGATGGTCTATTCATTGTGTCATAATAGTCAGTTTCAGGGTTATAAAATAACATCGTAGAAGATCCACCACCATCAACATTTATTGCAGTTTCTGCACCGAAATAAAGCATTAAATAACTAAGTTGTTCATAATCCATTCCTGGTATGTTTTCTAACTCAAACCTACCATCAATTGTTACAAAGAAAACTGTCCCATCAGCTTTTACACCAACAGCTGTACGAGGGTGAACATCCGTGTTATCTGAAACAACTCTCTCTCCATTAACTACTAACATTTGTCCGCCTGCACAACCCGATCTAATTCCTTCATGAATTCCACCTAAAACATTATGAACGATTACTGTTTCTTCTTCTGTAATTAATCCTTCACTAAATATATCTTCACCCATTAAAAGAAAATCACCGCGTTCTAATGTAACATCTTCTGTAGTAATGTAGTTAAGTGTTCCTTCAGCAAAATATCTACCTACACTACCTTGTGTAGTTTTAACATCTATTCCTTTAAATACCATCTTTGGCTCAGGACTAGAAATAGTATCAGTGTGATTCCAGAAAAATGCTGTAACTTCGCCTTCTTCCGGTAAACGGTTAAAGCCTGCAACATTAATTTCTTTTTGTTTTTTAGAACCAGCATTATCTAAAACTATTACTTGATAGCCTTTATATTCTGGTGGTCCAATTGTTACGCTTCCATCATCGTGAAAACCAATCAAAGGTCTAGAATGATCCCCTTCATGAATAGTTCTATATTCAATAATATGTGAACCAATCGTCATACCTAAATAGTTAGGGTCCTCATGTCTAATGATGTAAAAGTCGCCATTCACCGCTGATACTACTTTTGCTTGGTATTGGAATCTTTGATTTATCACAAATGTTTGACCACGAATGTGACCCATTCCAAAACCGTGAGGAATATAATTATCTCCTACTACTGCAAATAAATTTTCATCAGTAAGAATATTAGCAGCGGTATAGTTAATTTGTTGTTTAACTATTCTTGTTCCTGTTCTAACTGAACCTGTTATTCTTCGGTGTTCTACTCCATGTAAAACCTTAGAAACATCAGTATCAATTATTAACTCAAAATACTCTGGCTCTTGTGCTCTAATACTTAATGGAAAGATTAAGGCTACAACAAAAAGAGCCACTAAACAAAACTTTTTAAAGTAGTTTTTAAGCATGTTTTGGCACCTCCACTACTGTACTTGATATATCTTTAATTGTTATCGTAATACTAAACACGTAATCTTCATAAACAAATATAAACTCCATTTTATCAATATAACCCTCTTTAACTGATAATTGGAAATTTAGTACTACGCCATCCTCAGTAAATAAACTAATAAAATCATCTAGTAGATTCGCATACTTTGGATCTGCTGCATTTAATGAGTATTTTTTACTAGCATCATTGTATGAAAACGCATCAAACGTGAAGTTTTCATATAAGACATAACCATCACTTCCGCTTGTAGTTGTTGTTTCTCTTACAAAACCATCAGTTGTTTTTCTATAAACATACTGATTGCCATCAACAACCTCATAATACTCTTCTATAGTACCTGATTGTATTTTTGTCACATTGTCGTTGAACATTAACAATATCGTGTAGTAATAGTTAATATTTTCAAAGTTCTCATTAACATAAAACTCAAGCGTATAATTAGTTAAGTTTAATGTATTGTTGACCGCCTCAGTGAAATTTATTTCTTCAGGGGCTCTGTTATCAACTATTGTAACTGTTACTATTTCATAAGCGTTCGGGTTTAATTTAGACGCTACTTTTACATTAACTATCCCTTCAACCAACGCTTCCATATTACCTTCGGCATCAACCGTTAACTTTTCGCTATCTAATGATGTAAAAGTAACTCCTGTTGAATCATCAGTTACAACCGTTAGTTTTTGTGTTGAGAAAAGATCCATTGTTAAAGTTTTAACAACATTAATATCATAAAGAATCTCATTTATACCTAAAACCCTAACACTAACTGTTTTAACGAGTTTATAATTTGTCTTTGATTTAATTACAACATTAGCTGTTCCTGCCTCAAGCGCAGTAATTACGCCAGCATCATTAATTTTTAAAATAGACTCATCAGAAGACTCAAAAGTCACTCCGTTTTCATCATTAGTTTGGTAAACTAAATTATGCTCGCTATTAACATTAATTTCTAGTTGTTCAGCAGCATTAATTGTAATTTTTTCGCCAGTAACTACTACATATAATGACCACTCTTTCTTCTTGTGTTTAACTGTAATAGTGCTTAAACCTGGCCCAACTCCTACATAAACTCCATTTTCATCAACTAAAACTACATCTTCGTTTAAACTTTCAAAAATAAGTTTTTCAGGTCCAACTCCTTTGAAAAGAACTTCTTGTTCTTCGCCAACAGTGATATTGAATGTACCTTCTTCAACACTTACTTTGTTAGTACAAGCCGCTAAAACAAAGATTGCTAAAAATAAGACTAAAAAACTAAACACTCTTTTCATACTATTTTGCCTCCATTTGAGTCAAATACTCTCTTATTCTATTTCGATAAGGAAAAACATTATTGTTTGCCCTTTTTGGATGAACACCATTTGTTAATAAAACAAAACCTTTATTTATGTTTAAATCAATCCACATGTTACAGCCCGTAAAACCCGTATGCATAATAACTTTATCAATATCGTCTACTGGTTTATCCCAACCTAAACTGCGGTTAGTTAATCCGTATCTGCCTTCTTTTAGGATTCTTGATTTAAACATTTCTTTAACTGTTTCATCTTTTAAAACAAACTCCTGTTTTAAGATGCTTTGAATAAATTTCGCTATATCTTTAGCGGTTGAAAAAAGCCCTGCGTGTCCCGCTAAACCGCCCATCGCAAAAGATTTTTCATCGTGCACTCTGCCGACTAAATAGCCATTATAAACATCATCTTCACGCTTTTCAGTCGGAGCTGCTCTTAAAACATCTGGCCTGTAACTAGAATCTTTCATGTTTAACTTGCTAAAGATTACTTTTTCTGCAGCTTCGTTAATTGGCATTCCATAAAGTTTCTCGACTATTAGTCCTAGCAATATATAACCAATATCAGAATAAACTACCTTTTCTCCCTTTTCATAAATCAAATCAAACTCATAAACTTTATTGATTACTTCTTCTCTGTTTTTAAGAGTAGCCGCTTTGGGAATATCAGCAGGTAATCCTGAACTATGTATTAATAAATCGTATATTACTACATCGCGATGCTTAAACCTCGGTAGAATATCACTAATTTTGGCATCTAAAGAAAGCTTTCCTTGTTCAATTAAATTCATTATCAATGTTGTTGTAGAAATGACCTTAGTTAAAGAGGCTACGTCATATATTTCTTCCCCATTATTTTTTACCAATGGCTCATATGATTTGTAACCTACATAACCACACTTTATTTCATCCTTAGTAACAACACAATATTGTCCGCCAGGAAAAGCTTTTTCTTTAACGCCTTCTAAAAGAATCTCTTTTATTTTATCCATTATTTTCTTTTCTTAACCAATACTAAAATTGTTAAACCACCAACCAAACTTACTCCTAAGATGATGCTACCAACGATAATCGCAATTTGTCTATAGTTAGATTCTTTTTCGCCTACAACGATATGATTATCTAAACCTTCGTCAACAGCATTAAGATTTGTCAGCATCGCAACAATTTCTTCTCTAGAACTATTTTCATTATCTAATAATGCTTGTGCCTCGTTGATAAGTTCATTAAGTTCTGCCTTTTTCTCAGGCGTAACATATTGGTAACCTTTTCTTAACTCTTCAGGATTTGTGTTTTCACTTGCTTTAACCTTGTCTACGCGTTTTTTAAATTCTGCTAATGCCGCTTCTAAATTATCTGTTACAACGCTAATATCTTCTTCTTCAAATACTGCATTTAATGTTATTGAAGCCGTTACAACAGTGTTAAAATCGTATAAATTATCACCTAAATACCAACCAGTAAATGTATAACCTTCTTTAGTTGGGTTTGCTGGTTTTGCAACAGGCCCTGCTTCTTCTAATGTTACAGTTTCTGTTCTATCTTCACCATACACAAATGTTACTACAATTTGTGGGTCTTGTTGACCTTGGAAATAAC